>JAZFUB010000001.1:0-4139 GCA_036447015.1 Thermoguttaceae bacterium
AACCCCGGGGGCCATCCGTGCCCTGGCTTACCGTGCGAAACAACAACTTCGTGAGACCATGGGGTCGGCTTCGATGTGGTTCAGCAGGGGATAGCAGATACCCGCAGTTCGCTTCCGAGTTGGCCAGAACTGATCCGGTGACGATAATGCCGAATGTCGATGCTCGCCGCCCGGGTCTGCTACCTGACGATTTCTACGTTGGTCGAGAAGTAGTAGGGGAACTGGTCGGTCTCGTAGGCGGCCTCGCCGAACATGGCCTTGAAGCCCTTCTCGGGCAGGTCCGACGTGCCGACGTGGCCGGCTGCCGTCGGTCGGATGTCCGTCGCCCGCCACTTCGACTGCCGGAAATCACGAGTCGCCGACGTGGCCGTCCAGAGCCGCACCCGATCGGGACGCGGCGTCGATCGAACCGTCAGCGTTGCACGGTTCTCGACGACGCTGAATGCCCAGGAGAGTTTCGGCAGTGGCTTTCCCGTGGCTGCATGCTGGTGCAGGGCATGGATGCCGCCGAGGACTCGTCCGTTGTCGGATAGACCGTGGCCGCTGTTGGGTACGTAGAGGATGTAGTTCTGGCCGACCAGGTCCTTCCAGTAGAGGTTTAGTGAGTCCAACGGCCAATAGGGATCGTTCGTGCCGATGAGGATCAGTTTTGGTTGCGTCAGGCGCGACCGGTAGCTGTACGGATCGACAATGTCGCGCAGTGTCTTTCCGGCCGGGGTGTCGAGGTATTTCGGCAGATCGCGATCGGTATAGTCGTGAATCTGGTGGGAGTATTCGCCCCAAGCGGCGATCTGATGCTTCATGTGGGCCTGCATGTTCAAGACGTCGATGACCATCGGCGCCAGCGCCGTGGCTCGCCGGTCGACGGCGCCCGTGAGCCAGGTCGTCCAGCCGCGTTTCGAGGCCCCGGTCAGGGTGAACGTTTCGACGTCGACCGACCACCGATCGGCGGCGAACTGTTCGACGGCATCCATCGCCCGAACGACGCTCTTGACCATCGGCAACAACAACAGATCTTCGGGATTGCCTTCTTCGAGATACTCGCCGAAGGTCCGCGAGATGATCTGATCCTCGACCAGGCCGCCGAAGATCGGTTGCTGCGGCACGTGCAGCAGCACGGCAACGGTGGTCTGGGCGGATTCGGCCAGAGCGGCCAACGACCGTGCCATGCCCGGCACCTGGCCGCCGGTCGCCGGGTCGGCCAGTTCGTCTCGCCAGTTGCCCCCGCCGATGTAGAGCAGACTGTGCTTCAAGTCGGTACGGAGCGTCGACGGTTTGAGGATGAAGAGTTGATGCCGCCAAACGATGCCTCGCCACGTCTGCGACGTGAGCGTCAGTTCGACGTACTCGGTCGCATCGAGGCGTCCCGTGCGGCGTTGTTTCCACTGGTAGCTGTCATCCGCTTTCTCGACGTAGTCCTTCAACGGCCCGGCGGGCGAACGTCGATCGCCAAACACGAGGATCGACAAACACGAGAGCGAGAGAACGAGCGTGGTGCGTATGCGCATGATTGAAACCCTCCGATTTCCCACTATCTTCCAAGCCCACCGTCTTCCAAGCCCACCGACGGCGGTCGGTGGGACTCGTCGGACAGTCTGATGCACGAATCTGCCGATCCCGCTGGTCCCACCGATCGCCGCCGACGGGCTTGGAAGGTGTGGGGTGCGGCATTGTCGTGCGATTACAAATGATACTCCCTGATTTTTCGATAGAGCGTTCGCTCGCCGATCCCCAGCATTAGGGCCGCGTCTTCCCGATTGCCTCCGGTGACTCGTAGCGTCTCGGCGATGAACAGCCGTTCGATTTCGTTCAGCGACTTGCCGACCAGCGTGGCCAGGGAGGTCGCCGATGGTGGGGCCGACGGTTCGTCCGGCTCGATGAACTCCTCGGGCAGGTCGTCCACGTCGAGCAGGTCGTCGTAGTCGACCACGACCATACTCTCCACCACGTTGCGAAGCTGACGCACGTTGCCGGGCCACTCGAACGTGAGCAGCTTGCGTCGTGCGGCCGAAGAGACGCCTTTGATCTGTTTCTCGTGCCGGGTGGCGAACTGGCGCATGAAGTAGTCGATCAGAATCGGGATGTCCTGGCTGCGCTGCAACAGCGTGGGCAACCGAATCGTGACGACCTTCAGCCGATGATAAAGGTCGTTGCGGAAGGTGCCCGAGGCGATCGAGTCCTCCAGGTTCCGGTTCGTGGCCGAGAGGATCCTGACCGAGACCTTGATCGGGTCGTTCGACCCCACGCGGGTGATCTCGCCGTTCTCCAGGACGCGGAGCAATTTGATCTGCGTGGCTATCGGCATATCACCGACTTCGTCGAGAAACATGGTGCCGCCGTTGGCGAACTCGAATTTGCCGATCCGATCGGTCGAGGCGTCGGTGAACGCTCCTTTGATGTGGCCGAACAGTTCGCTCTCGAGGATGTTCTCGCTCAGCGCGGCACAGTTGAGCGCCACGAACGGCTTGTTCTTCCGTGGGCTGTTCTGATGGATCGCCTGGGCGACGAGTTCCTTGCCCGTGCCGGTCTCGCCCTGGATCAACACGCTGACGTTCGTCGGGGCGATCCGTTTCAGCCGTTCGATGACGTCGCGCATCTGGGAGCTGTCGCCGATGACGCCCTCGAAACCGAATTTTTCGTCCAGCCGCCGTTTCAACTCGACGTTGGTCCGACGCAGCCGCGAGTTCTCGGCCGCCTTCTCGGCGATGGTCCGAAGCTGGCTGATGTCGAGCGGTTTGAGCAGATAGTTGAACGCGCCCTGCTGCATCGCCTCGACGGCCGAAGGGACCGTACCGTGGCCCGTCATGAGGATCACTTCGGTCTCGGGCCGTTCGCTCTTGGCCCGGGCGAGGATCCCCAGCCCGTCGACGTCGCTCATCATCAGATCGGTAATGACGACGTCGAAGGTCGATTCGCCGATGATCGCGGCACCCTCGGAGCCGGAGGTAGCCACCCGGCAGTGGAATCCGACCCGTTCGAGACTCTCGGCCACGACCTCGGCATGGGCCCGGTCGTTATCGACGATCAGCACCTCGGCCGGCGGCCCGGCCTCGGCTTCATCTTTGGCTATTGGTGTACTCATCATAACGGATCATACAAAATGGGCCCCGGTCGGGCTAGGACCCATCAAATCGGGTGGCAACGTGGTTTTCGTGGGTTGTTTGGGGTTTTGATCTTGGTGTGTTGGAGCCCGATTTATCGGGCTTTCCGCCGAAGGCGGTTTTAGGCCCGGCGTTTACGCCGGGTTGGCAAAGTGCGATAATATCCCAACATTCATGCGTCCTCTGCATGCGTTGAGGCCCGTTTACGGGCGTTCTCGCCGCGAGGGCTTCAGCCAAGAGAACTCGAACCCAAGCGGTGCCCATGTCTCCGCAACTTCTACAGCGAAATCAATCTGCATCTGACCTGGCACACCAAAGGCAGCTTGATTGGGTCAAGGCCTACATCGTCCGCCAGCGCGAACACCACGGCCGGGGGACGGTCCAGGATCAATTGGAGCGGATTACGGAAAGGGACGCGTAGGCTGAAGCAAAAGAAGCGAGAAGCCCCGTGAACGGGGCTGGATGAAAGAGAGGGGATTGACGGCCGGTCAACCCGGCATAAATGCCGGGGCTAATACCGGCTGCGCCGGGAAAGGGCGTGAACGCCCTTGGAAGATGGGCCGGCGCTGTCCGCGGGATGGACGCCAACGCAGGCAGTAGGTCAGCCTTCCGGCTTTTACACGAATTCCGACCCCAGCCACCCCCACTCGTCAATTCGCATCTACTTAACACTGGCACCCATCAAATCGGGTGGCAACGTGGTTTTCGTGGCCCGTTAGGCATGATACAATACTGTCGGGTGGTTGTTTTCATCGAAACGGAGATACGAACCGATGGCTACGGCAGCACAGCAATACGCCGGGCATGTCGTTCTTACCAACGCGGGTGGCCCCGATGATTTTGCGGAGTTGGCTTTGCTACCTCTTCAACACATTCGCAGAATCGTCGGGGTCGCGCAGCGACAGGAGGCTTGCATTGCCCGGCGCCTGTGGGAACAATGGTTCAATGCCGTGGTAACGCTGAGACGACCGATTCGTGCATGGCTCTGAAACCTCTTGTGACGTTGTCACCCAGCGACCTGTACGATGGGCCTCCGAG
>JAZFUB010000002.1:0-2519 GCA_036447015.1 Thermoguttaceae bacterium
ATCGATTATTCGATGAACTACGCCTGTGGGCTGCTGATCGACGGTTTCCTTGCGCCGCCGCGCGTAATGATGAACCACAATCGGTCCTACTATGTCGAGTTGTTGGAGTCGTGGGGGCTATCGAAGGCGAAGGATCTCTACTGCTGGTGGTTCACCGGTTCGAACGAGATGCTGCACAAGTGGCGACCTCGGATCGAGCGAATTGTCCGGCGCAGCCGCGTGACGATTCGCCCATTTCGTAAGAATGATTTTGACGAGGAAGTGCGGCGTTGTCGGGAAGTCTATAACGAAGCCCTGCTGGAGAATTGGGGTTTCGTCCAGTTGACCGAAGCCGAGTTCCGATACGCGGCGAAACGTTTCATGTCGATTACCCCGCCGGACATGGCCCTCATTGCCGAAGTGGACGACCGCGTGATCGGATTCTCGGTCACCGTGCCCGATCTGAACGAAATCATCCGCCCGCTGGGTGGTCGCCTGACGAACTGCGGACTGCCGATCAATCTGGCCCGACTCCTTTACCGAAGGCCACGAGTCAAGGTGTTCCGAATGATGGTGCTCGATCTTCTGAAGCAGTATCGTCGCCGAGGCATCGCCGAGTTGCTGATCCTCAAAACGCTCGACTTCGGAGAGAAGACGCTGAAGTTTACCGGGGCCGAGCTCGGCTGGACGTTGGAAGACAACGACGCGGTCAATCACACGATCGAGGCGGTCGGGGGCCGTCACTACAAGACCTACCGCATTTACGACAAGCCGCTTTCACCGCCGAGTCCTGCCTGAATCGAAAGATTCCGGTTATTGTAGCTGTTTGACCGTTTACGGCGAGTCATAGCGTATGGAACTGAAAGAGGATATCGTTATCACGGGAATCGGGGTCGTCAGCCCGATCGGCGTGGGAAAGGACGCGTTCTGGAATTCGCTTTGCGAGGGGCGAAGCGGCGTGCGTCGGCTCGACCTGTACGAACAGGACGACTCGACCAATGCCGATCTGCCCACGCCGATAGGCGGCTCGGTCATCAATTTCAATCCGAAGAAGCTGATCCGGCCTCGCAAGAGCCTGAAGCTGATGAGCCGTGACATCCAACTCGCCTTCGCGGCCGCCGATATGGCACGTGCCGATGCCGGATTGCCCGAGAAGCCCGTCGACCCCGAGCGGATGGGCGTCATTTTCGGTGCGGATCTGATGGCTTGCGACTTTGCGGAAATGGCCGACGCCTACGTACGCTGCATTGCGGACGGGCGGTTCCACTTCGACCGTTGGGGACCGGCGGCGATGTCCGAACTGTTCCCGCTCTGGCTGCTGAAGTATCTGCCCAACATGCCGGCCTGCCACATCGGCATCGCTCAGGACGCCCGGGGACCGACCAACTCACTAATCCTCAGCGAGACCGCAGGACTCTCGGCCGTCAGCGAGGCGGTTCGCCTGCTCGACCGGGGGCAGGCCGACGTGATGATCGCCGGCAGCACCGGGTCGCAGATCCATCCGGGCGTCTGGTATCGCAACCGGCGGTTCGATCTGAGACGATTCGACGACGATCCGACGGCCGTGGCCCGGCCCTTCGACGCACGACGCGAAGGCATGGTCAGCGGCGAAGGTTCCGCGGCCTTCATCCTCGAAACACGAAAGCACGCCGAAGCACGAGACGCAACCGTGCTTGCCCGAGTCGTCGGGTGCCTTGGCACATTCGAGCCATGCCGCAAGAACACCCCACCCGGGGGCACTGCGATCCGCCGGGCGATTACCGGGCTGTTGCAGCAGACGGGCGTGGCCGCCGAGGAGGTCGGACACGTCAACGCCCATGGAGCGGGGACCGTGGCAGAAGACCGGGTCGAAGCCCAAGCGATCCGCGACACGCTCGGCGATGTGCCCGTCACGGCCCCGAAAAGCTTCTTCGGCAATCTCTGCGCCGGCTCCGGGGCCGTCGAAACGGCCGTCAGCGTCCTGGCCGTCGCCAAGGGCCGCGTGCCGCAGACGCTCAACTACGAAGAGCCCGACCCGACGTGCCCGGTCAACGTGATTCGGTCCGAGCCGATGCAGACCGACAAACCCATCGCCTTGGCAATGAATCAGACACCGCTGGGCCACACGATCGCCGTACTGTTCGCCGGGCCGTAGCGTGTGCAAGCACACACCCTACTCGAAATCGGGCCGCCTCTGTGTTACACTGGAACTCGATCCGACCGTCGGCTTACACATCGAGGAAACGGCCATGAGGAATTCCCCCATGCGAGCGATTCGAGCCGCATTCGTCGTGACAACTGTCCTCGCCAACCCGTTTGCGGCGGTCGGACAGGAAACGCCCTCGCGGCCCGTCTATCGCTCGCCCTTCGATGTGGCCTTCTCACCGGACGGCCGGACGTTGGCCGTCACCGATCCTACGAGCGGCGCCGCCGTTCTCATCGAACCAAGCAGTGGAAAGGTCACGCATGAGACGTCGTTGCGAGACGAGCCGTCGGGCGTGGCGTGGTCTGCCGACGGGCGTTTCATCTACGTGGCCGAACGTTCGGCCGCAACCGTGGCG
>JAZFUB010000003.1:0-4985 GCA_036447015.1 Thermoguttaceae bacterium
AGCCATTCGACAATACGGCCATTGCCACAGCCATTGCGATGGCGATTGTTGTGGTTGTCGAAATGGCTCTCAGCCGGTAAGCTACACGGCGTGGCAAGGAACCCGATCAGCCGAAAAGGAGACACGCGTGCAACAGGTCAAAATCTTCAAGAGTCTCGAAAGCGACGTGACCGCGCTGGAGGATGAAGTCAATGCGTGGATTCGCGAGAGCGGCGCGAAGATCGTCGCGATCACGGGCAATATCGCACCGCAAACCTTGACGGCCGGCAGGAGCGACGCGCTGGGCAAAGGGGCGTTCGCACCTTCGGACGTGATCATCATCGTCGTCTACGTGAAACCGTCGTAAGGGGAGCGGAAAAGGGGACTGGCTCGTCGCCACAAACGGGCTCTCTTCTCGGGTTTGACGTGACGGCGACGTGCCTGTCCCCTTTTCCGCGCCGGGTGAAGGGACCTGATCGAAACATCTTGCAACAGACGCCGGTTTTCGCTAGAAGTCGCATTACACTTGTCTAGCGGTTGCCGATCGGCAGATTCACGGTTCACTCGCCTGCGTAGAGCCCCCATGTTGCGCATCTTTCGCCAAAATCCGGGCCACATGGTGGTTGGTGCCTTGATGCTTCTTGCATCAGGCTGCACAACCGTCGGATCGTCCCCGTCGCAGCTTCCGACGGCGCAACTTCCGACCGCGCAGGGGCTATTGCCGTCGCCCCAGCTCAATCCGGACCTGTGGAAACCGCTGTATCCGTCGAACGATCGCGACTGGTCACCCGATCAAGCGGTACTGGCGTATGCCGAGATCGACGGGGATCGAATGATCGTCCACAACGTTCGCAACTGCGAGTATCGGACCCCCGAGGATTATACGGTCGAGTACGACGACCGGACGTTCGACCTGAGAACGGCCGAGTCGGTCGATTTCATCATGGTCCCGTTCTCGTCGATCCCGGGCGTGGGGCATACGATGCTCAGCTTCGGATTCAGTGACGGGCGACACCTGGCCGTCTCCGTCGAGATTCGCAAGGAGAAGGGCGAATCGTATGGGCCGCTGAAAGGTTTCTTCCGACAGTACGAGATCATCTACGTGGTGGCCGACGAACGCGACGTGATCGGCCTGCGAGCGAACCACTGGCTCGAGAACGTCTACGTCTACCGTACCAGGGCAACCCCCGAGCAGTCCCGGGCGTTGTTGCTGAGGGTCATGCAACGGGTCAACAAGCTGGTCGACGAGCCGGAGTTCTACAACACGCTGACGAACAATTGCACGACGAACATCGTTCGCCACATCAACCAGCTTTCGCCCGGGCTGGTGCAGTACGATTACCGGGTCCTGTTGCCCGGCTATTCCGACCAACTGGCCTATGAATTGGGTCTGTTGAACACGGACACCACATTCGAGCGGACGAAGCTCCGTGCCCGGGTGAACTATCAGGCCTACGTCTACCGCGACAGCCCGGATTTTTCGGAGAAGATTCGGCAGTAGGTAATCTCTTCTCTGTCGTCCTCCGTCACTGGGTCCTCCGTCACTGGGTCCTCTGTCACTGGCCGTCGAAGCGGACGACCACCTGTCGGGTCGTGGCGAAGTCGATTCGGCCGGCGTCTTGATCGGGAAGCCCGTCGTGCTTGAACAGCACGTGATGGGCCCGAGCGGGCAGGCCCTCGATGGTGCAGGGCGTTTGGTACGGCGTTTGGTCATGCTTCAACAACGGCTTCTGGTCGAGATAGATAGCCGCCTCGAACGGGTCGCTGATGAAGTTCACATGCACCAGCGGCGGGCGGCTTGCCCAGTATGCGACGGCCGCCGCTGCCAGGCCCAACATCGTCGCGCCGGTTGCCGCAAGGATCCAACGCCGGGTGGGCCGTGGTCGCGGCTCGGTCTGCGAATCGTCGATCGAGAGCGAGGCGAGCATGGTCCGGGCGTCGGCAAACCGCCTTTTCGGGTCCGGCTGGCAGGCGGTTAGCACGAGCTGCACCAACGCGGTCAGGACCCCATCGGCGGCAAGCCGCTCGGCCATTTCGCCCAAGTGCGGGAAACGGTCGCACGGCAGGCCGGTGATCATTTCGTAGATCACCAGCCCGGCCGCGTAGACATCGGCCCGGGCGTCCATGCGACCGTCCGGCGGCATGTACTTCTGGGTTCCGACACGCGAGATCTGCGGGTGGGCCTCGGTCAGGAGCCCGAAATCGGCCAGTTTCAAGCGGCCGTCGACGAACAGGCAGTTGGCCGGCTTCACGTCGCGATGGACCATCGACGCCCCGTGCAGCGAGGCCAGCCCGGCCCATAACTGCCGGGCCGCGTCGAGACACTGCTCGGGCGGCAACGGGCCGTCCTGCAAACGGTCTTGCAGCGTGGCCGGCCGATACTCCGCCTCGGCCGAGGCCGGCTTGCCCGTCAGATCGTCGGCCAGATCCATCACGTAATAGAGATGGTCGGCCGTTTGGGCCACGTGGTGGATCGTCAACAGGTTGGGGTGCTGGCACTCGAGATTGGCTTCCAGCCGGGTGATCGAAGCGATCTCGCGCCCCGCCGGATCCGCCATGCCCGGTTCTCGCGACGCAATCACCTTGACCGCACGCAGCCGGCCGGTGGTCCGGTTGGCAGCCAGCCACACGCGGCCGAACCCGCCTTGACCGATCGGACGGATCAGGTCGAAGTCGGGGACCTCGGGTTTGTTGGACGTGTCGCTCTGCGGGTTCACGTTCATGCGGGTGATCGGGAGCACATGGTCTTTTCGATTCGATTGGTCAACGATCGTTCGGCGGCCGCGTCGGGCCGCAGTCGCATGGCCTGTTTGATTTGCTCGCTGAGTTGTCCATCGTCGGGATAGCTTCCGCCCAGTTGTCGCAGTTGCTGCAACACCCGTCGCCGCGCCTTGTAGGCCACATTGCGGGTCAGGCCGGTAATGCGCGCGACTTCGGCCGCCGGCAGTTCGTTGAGCGTCATCAGTTCGAACGCCAGGTAGTCCCGCGGATTCGTCTCGCGGCGGACGATGTCCAACAGGACCGTCAACAGGGCCATCTCGAAGGCGGTTTCCCAGGCCTCGTCGGGCGCGTCGTCGGTCTGCGGCTCGACAGTGTCGGCAAACGAATCGCCGCTGCGCGGACGAACCCGCTCGGACGGACGACGCCGGTACTCGGCCACCTGGTTGCGTACCACGCGGCCCAGCCAATCGCGAAACCGGCCGCGATCCGGGTCGTAACGAAAAATATCGCACTGCTCGAACATTGTGAGCATCACATCCTGAACGACCTCTTCGGCCGTATGGTTCGAGCAACCGCGGCCGCGGGCATAGGCATGGATCATCGGCCAATAGCGGCCGAAGAATTCGTCCCACGCCAACGGGTCGGTCCCATCGCGAAGTTGTTCCAGAAGCGTGGCTCGGGTGCTGCTACTCATCACATGCAATGTACCGCAAACTGCCGCCGGATTTTAGCTCAAATCAGAACTTTTCCAAGAAACCCGGGCCAATCGCCCCCGCCCGGCGCATATACCCTATGAACAACCAACCACTACCCTACAACAACCCAAACCAAGCCCACCGATGGCAATCGGTGGGACAGCGGTGGCACACGCGCCACCATTCCTGCTAAACTCATACCCAGAAGAAACGCCGAAATCGGCGCCGAAAGGCAAAAGGCACAACCATGACCACAACCCTATTGTCCATCGTCCTATCATGCATCACCGCACCGCCGCTTCAGACATCCGAGAAACCGGACTCCCTGCTCTACATCCGCACCACGCCGGCCGGTGCCCAGATCCTGCTCGACGGCAAACCGCTAGGCACCTCCGACGGCCTGTTTCCCATCAAGCCGGGGACCTACAAGATCATCGTCGATCTGCAGGGCCATGAGCCGAAAGAGCAAAACATCACCATCCGCGACGGGCGGATCACACGGGTCGAGTTGCAACTGGACAAACGACCCGCGGAAACGGCCAGTTCGAACAGCTCGACTGCCGAGCCATCGGAGCGAAAGTTCGTACGCGTCGTTATCGGTGAAGAAAGCATGACGTTCCAGGGGCAAGAGACAACCTGGGAGGAGTTGCCGGCGCTGCTGGAAAAAGTCCCCAACCGCAAGCAGACGGTCCTGGAAATCGCCATCGCCACGGAAGACCTGACCGTCAGACAGCGAAACACGGCAACCGGCCGAGTGGGTCAGCTTGCCGGTGGCTATGGATTCGAATACGCCAGCTACATCGGCGTGCATCCGCTGGGGTCGCTGGGGACGACCGGCGAGCCACCAACAGACGAGTCGGCGACGGAGGTTCCCCTGCGGAAAGCCGTCCCCTTCGGCCCGGTGATCGAGTGGACCCTTTCGCAAACGGGCGATTTCGAGTTCGTCGAAACGCCGCTGCACGAAGTGGTCGACACGCTCAACAAGCGGTTCCCGATGCTCGGCGCGGTTGTCGATCGCGAGGTGTTGGCGAGAGCCGGTGTCTCGGTGGATATGCCGATCACGTTTTCGGTGTCGAACGTTTCAGTCCGCACCGTGTTGAATCTCCTCGCGCTGAGCGATCCCAAGCTGGCGTGGACGATTCGCCGGGAGACGTTGCTCATCACCACGGCCGAAGAAGAGGAAAAGTCTCTGGCCGTGAAGATCTATGACGTTGCCGAGATCAATGAACTGCACGAGTGGAAATCGGACTTCTACCCGCTAATACGAGTGATTACCACTGGTATTGCACCGACCACATGGGACGAGCTCGGCGGTCCGGGAACCATCCGCTTCGGGGGTAGTGTCGGACACGAGGCGATGATTGTTTTGCAGACGCAACAGGTCCACGGTCAGATTGCCGAACTGCTAGGAAAGTGCGAGCGATTCAACCGAGACGGTGATGGCATAGCAAATGGTGAGACCTCCATGCCCGGAACGCATGACGCGGTGACGCCCGCTGAGGAGACGATTCAGGCGGCGTTGCGAGAGAAGATCTCGGTCGAGTTTCGGGAAATATCCTTATCGACGGTTGTGGCGCAGCTGGCCCGCCA
>JAZFUB010000004.1:0-3780 GCA_036447015.1 Thermoguttaceae bacterium
TGCGTGACCATGACGGCCGTGGCGCCGCCGGCCTCGGCCTGTTGCAGGATCACCTCGACGATCGTGCGGCTGTTCTTCGGGTCGAGGTTGCCCGTCGGTTCATCGGCAAAGAGCATTCGCGGGCGAGTGATCAACGCCCGGCAGATCGCGACCCGTTGTCTTTCGCCTTGCGAGAGCCGCTCAGGGTAGCGATCCAAAACCTTCTCGATCCCGACCGTTGCAGCCAACGACCGGACCTCGCTGCGCACGTCACGATCCAACCGCAGCGATCGATTGACGCGATACGGCAGCAGGATATTCTCTCGCACGGTGAGGTATTCCAACAGTTCGAACTCCTGGAAGATCAGGCCGATGTTCGAGATGCGGAAGTTGCGCCGTGCCATGTCCGATTTCCGCGAAATCTCCGAGTTGTCGACCCGCACCGAACCGCGCTCGGGCAGGAGGATGCCGGCGGCCAGTTGCAGCAGCGTCGTCTTGCCGGAACCGCTGGGCCCGATCAACACGACCTTTTCGCCGCTTCGGATCTCCAAGTGCGGCACGTCGAGGCGAAAGTCGCTGCGCGGATAGCCGAACACGATGTCCTGGAACTGAATCATCACGTCTGTCCGATCGTTACCCGTTTGTGCTGGCGGACCTGCGAGTCGCTGATTCGCCATGCCCGGCCGTTGTGTTGCACGCCGTAGGTTGCTTCGTATTCATTGAATCGAGCATGGGTGTGGCCGAGATGCGTGACGGTGCCGTAGACCCGCCACCGGTACTTCACGTGGAACGCGGGATCCGTCGCGTCGGTTCTCGGCAGCACTTCGGTCGCGATCGGCTTCACGCGCCGGACGTTGAATTGGGTGCTGCCGTCGCCTCGCAGCAGCAGGGCCTCGTAGACCTCGTTGTAGACCTCATCGAGCACGTCGCCTTGCAGCCCCAGTGCGAGTGTGTCGTAGATGTCGCTTTCCGTTTGCGCGTCGAACGCCCGATAGATGTTGCGGTGGAGTCGTTGGAAGATCTGGGCGGCCTCGACATCGTCGGGCACGGCGACCGACGGCGATCCCTGTTGGTCCGTCCACGCACCGAAACACGCGCCCAGGCCGATCGCAACGCCGAGAAGCACCACGGGCCCGGCTGCCCGCATGCCGTGAAACACCCCTGCAATGCCCAGCCCGATGCAGACGAGGCTGCCGAGTGTCATCATGACGGTTCCCAGCGTGATGCCCTCATAGACAAAGCGTCGGGTGGCACGTCCCTGAGGCACGAAGGGCGTGGCTTTTGCGGTGTCACCACGCCCTTCGTGCCTCAGGGACGTGCCACTCGAGGGTTCGTTTCGACCCGTGCCGCGGCCATAGCGGAACACGATGTCGCGCTGCTGGGGGTCGAGCGTCGCCCCGTTCCAAACCGACGTTTCGTTCTCTTCCTGCTGCCAACGCGAGTCGTAGAGTATGTCGGCGCCGGTGCCCGGGTCGATCGTGATCGTGATGGCACCGGGGAAATCGAGGTAGTTGTCGTTGTGCAATTCCACCACGGCCCCTTGCTTCCAATCGGCCGGATGCGGTATCTCGAAACGAAGGCACTTGATGAAAGGCATCGACAGTTCTAACTCGCCGACCGGCCGTAGCGGGATTTCCTCGTCGTTGATGCGGAGCTCCAGACCCCCCACGGTCGCCTCGGACAGCCGGGCGAAATAGTGGGTTTGCTCCTCGGGCGATAGAGCACCGTCACCGTCGAGGTCCATCCGCAGGACTTCCAGGTACGCTCCTTGCCGGTTCAACTGCGACGTGTAAGTGATCGCGATGACGTCGTCGCGAATCTCGATGACGGTTTCCTGATCGACGCGGATCCCCGAGTTACCCGAATGGGCCGTCGCGACAGTGGCCCTGCCGGCGAGCAATGCGGCCGTAAGAAATATGAAACGGGGCATGACACACCATCGTCGTTTAGCGGCGGGGCTTGCCCCGCGCTTTTTGATCGGCTCTCGTCGGCAGGAAACACGCGGGGCAAGCCCCGCCGCTAAACACGGTTGCGATGGCACGTCATTTTTCTTCGAACGTCACCCAGACCGGCGACGCCCAGCCGATGCTTCCGTCGGCCTGTTCGACTCGCACGTAGTAACGATTCTCGCCGTCGATGGGTGCATCGTCGGTGAAGGTTGTCTCGAACTGCTTCGTGTCCTCGGGCGTGAACCGGCGGATGTTGACTTCGTTGCGCAAAATCGTCACCGCCGTCAATGGAGCCGTTCCTTCGACCGAGACCTTCAACTCGGGCTTGTCGGACGTGTCGAAGACCTCGCCCATCGGGTGGCCGTTGCAGGAGAAGTCGATGAAGATCTTGTCCGTTCCCGCGATGGTGCGCCGGGCGTTGAGCCCTTCGAGGATCCCGTGGCGGGTGAACGACTTGACGTAGACGCCGCCGAAGCTGGTGTGCGTCGAGATGTGGTCGGAGTTGGCGAACACGCCCAGCTTGTACCCATTCTTGAGCGCTTGCTGATAGACGCCCTTGTTGAATTGGCCGAAATCGCGGCCCGTCTGAACGGAACCGTGGGCGTCGGGCTTCAACTGGCGGCTGCGAGGAAAGCCGACCGTCGGCTGCGGCGCCCCGATGCCTTCGTAGCTGACCCGTGCGCCCTGGTAGATCTCGACCAGGTTTTCCACGGCGTTGTCGATCCCATCGTAGCCGTCCCAGTCGGTCCCCATGCCGGTCGCGCCGGTATGGCTGATGATCGAGAGGTCCATGCCGCTTTTCCCCAAAATCTTCCACACCTCCTGCGGCAGGATTTCCGCGCCGCCGTCGGCGGCCGGCAGCGTGGCGTGCCAAGGCATCGACTTGTAGAGCGCGCGTTTGATGTAGACGATCGGGCCGCCCCGCTCGGCGAAGATCACGTTGCGATGTCCCCAGGGCCAACGCTGTTCCCGCTCGTAAACGTACATCGAGGTGAAGAAGTCCGGCACGAAGAAGACGTCGGCCAGCTTCTGATTGCACCACCATTCGTATGGGTCGTACGGTTTGCCGATGTCGGTGTGGTCGGACGTGCCCAGCAGATCGAGTTTGGCGATGTCGTAGGCATAGCGAAACTGCTCGACGATGCAGCCGTCATGGGGCGTGATGCAATTCGAAATGTCGGTATGCCGATGGAAGTCGCCCCAGTAGAGCTCGTACGTCTCGCCGCCGGTGGACCACGTGTGGTGATCGGCCCGGGCCCGGTCGGGCGTGTCGTCGCCCCATCTCGGTTCGGGCAGTTTTGGGGCGACAGCCGCCTTGGGCGGTTTTGTGGCAGCGAGCGGGATCTCAGCAGACGGATCGACTTCGGCGACGTACACGCCCGAGATGAGCGCCTTTTTCGTGGTCCGCAGATCGGAAGGCCAGGCGAACCAAAGCCGGCCGTTGGCGTCCCGGGCCGCACTGCATCGACGATCTTGGCTGAACGTGCTGTTGGCCAGCGTGACCGGTTGGGTCCAGCGGTCTTCGGCCCGATCGAATTTCGTCAACACGATCTTCCAGTTCACGCCGATGTAGCGACGCGTGGCAAGCCAGGGATTGCCCTTGGCGTCGACGACGATCTTGGGCAGGTTGACGGTCTGGACTCTTGCAGCGGCTGCCTTCTTTCTCGCAGCCGGCTGCTTGGCCGCGGGGGCCGGTTTCGCGGCGGGAACCCATTTGACTGCCGGCGTGGCGTCGGCTATCGGGCTGACTTTTCCGCTCGCGATATCGTAGTAGGCGACCTCGATACGTTTGTCGCCATTGAGGCCGTTCGCACCACCGACGCCCCGACTGTTCTTCCCCCAAAGCACGCGG
>JAZFUB010000005.1:0-3988 GCA_036447015.1 Thermoguttaceae bacterium
CGGGGTCTTCACGCCAGAGCCGGTTGCCGGCCCGATCGTAACCGTGTTGAATCCGCACGGCGTCGGCCGAACTGCCGTAGTCGTACCACAAGAGGTCGTCGACCCGACCGAACGTGTCGAGCCCGGCATAGGTTCCGGGCGTGCCGTGATCGAGATCGAACCGCAAGTCGGGCTCGGTGTAATCGGCCTCGACGACGAAGCCCAGCCCGAGGTATTCGTACTCGACCAGATGCGTCCCGGCCGAGCCGCTGCCGTTATCGTCGGCCAGCCAACTGATCCGATTGATCTCGTCGTCGGTTCCCGAGTCGTAGCCGACGTGCAGCAACCGCCCGTTGGGATAGGTCATCTTCGTCGTAACCGTCCGGTGAAGCGCATTCTTGACGGGTGCGTTATCTTAGGGTTGTACGCAATTCAACCTTGGGAGGAAGTGGGATGTCGAAGAGCAAGGCGGGTGGTGGAGGGCGGCGGGATGGGGGCAAGGAGCCGTTTTGGCGAGGAGCGATTGCCGACCAGAAGCAAGGCGGCACGTCGGTTCAGGCGTTTTGCCGGGACCGGCAACTCAATGAGAGTTCGTTCTACCGTTGGCGAAAAAAGATCCAGCTTCGGGATATCGAGGCCAGTACCAGGCAGAGCGCAACGCCCATTTTGGCACCGGTGGTCGTGATCGATGAACAACTGGGCAATTCCGCGAGCGAGCCATCGGCGTTGATCGAGATCGTGCTGGTGGGCGGGACAACGGTCCGCGTTCCATCCGGCACGACGCACGAACAACTCGATATGGTCTTCGCCGTTCTGGGGATAAACCGATGTTGAGCCTCCGCCACGGCACGCGGGTTTTCATCAGCACCGAGCCGACCGACATGCGAAAGGGTTTTGACGGCCTCTCGGCGATCGTCGAGCACGGATGGGGCACGAGTCCACTGTCGGGCGACCTGTTCGTCTTCTCGAACCGACGCCAGACATTGTTGAAGCTGCTTTACTGGGACACCGACGGTTTCGCAATTTGGCACAAGCGTCTTGAGCGTGGAACTTTTCGCATCCCACGGCCTACGACCGAGGGACGCATTGAGCTGACCGCGGCGAAACTCGCGATGATACTCGAAGGAATCGATATCCAAAACACGCGAAAACGCAAACGCTACCGGCGATGACTCGCGTCGATATTCTTTCGCGGGTGTTTTTTCACAAAACGGCCCGTTTTGTCGTATAGTGTGATTGCCTTTTTCGTCCAATGCCGATAAGATGTCGGCACACTTGGCGAATGGTTCTCGACACGGGCGATACGCATGTCATCGGCGCAGCAGTACGACTTCGATTCGATCAACACGGAGGATCTGATCGACAATCCGGAACTTCCGGAGATGTTCGCCTCGCTGCTGAATCTCTATCGGATGAAATGCCAAAGCGAGCAGCGGCAACAGGAAACGATCCAGTCGCTGCTCGATAAGGTTTATGGTCGCAAGAGCGAGAAGTCGAAGTATCACCCGGACCAAGGGCTTTTGTTGCCGGAACTGCTCGAGGAGTTGATCGGCGAAGCGAGCGACACGTCAGAGATCAGCGTATTAGGGTCGGAATCGCCCGATGTCGAAGGCGGCGATGCCGAAGATGACAACACCAGCCAATCGCCCGACGAAACCAAGCCGAAGCGTAAAGGCACGCATGGGCGGAAGAAACTGCCGAGCCATCTGGAACGTCGCGTGGTCGAGCGACTCGATATCGACGAGCCGAACTGCGAGACATGCGGCGTGGAACGTTCGATCATCCGCGTCGAGAAGTCGGAGCGGTTGAATTACATCCCGGCCAGGGTGATCGTGGATGTCACCGAGGTGGTAATTCGCGGCCCGTTGCCTTGTGCGTGCGACGATGACGCGCCGAAGATCGTTCGCCCGGAACTTCCGTCGCGTCCGATTGATCGGGGCATGCCGGGCGTCGAGTTGCTCCTGAGCATCGTCATCGGCAAGTTTTTCTACCATCTTCCGCATTACCGCCAGGCAACGAAGACGCTCAAAGACGCGGGCATCAGCCTGCCGAAGCAAACGCTTTGGGACTGGACCCGCAAGACGGCGGAGTTGCTTGAGCCGCTTTGGGAGTTAATGCACCGGAAGCTGCTGGTACTCGAGCATCTGGCGGCCGACGAGACGACCACTCCGATGGTCGACCGCGCGAGGCCTGGCAGCCAAACCAAGACGACCTATCTCTGGCAGTATTATGGATTCGAGGATGGCGATGCGCCGTACACGGTGTTCGACTTCGCGCTGACTCGTGGGCATACCGCGCCGATGGCGTTTCTCGGAGATTTCAGCGGCACGTTGCTGACCGACGGGTACTCGGCCTATCGGAAGCTGTCGAACATCACGCACGCCGGCTGCATGGCCCATGCGCGGCGGAAGTTCGACGAAGCGATGGCGACGTCGCCCGTGATCGCGAGCCGAGCCGTGGCCTTGATCGCCAAGCTGTACCAGGTTGAGAAGGCATGCAAGTCGTTCGATGTCGATGCGCGGCGCGTGTTTCGTCGGCGCGAATCGACGGGACATCTGCTCCGATTGCGATTGTTCCTTGAGCAGGAACGGGATCGTGTCGTGCCGCAGTCGAAAATTAGCAAGGCGATCACCTACGCCTTGAATCAGTGGCCGGATCTTTGTCGGTTCATTGATGACGGCCGGCTGCCGATCGACAACAACGCGGTCGAGCGCGAGATGAAGGCGATCGCGACTGGCAGGAAGAACTGGATGTTTTTTGGAAGCGAGCGTGGCGGTCGCGCGGCGGCGATCATCTATTCGGTTCTCGCCAGTGCCCGCCGCCACGACCTCGATGTTTGGCAATACCTCGGCGACATTCTCCGCCGCCTTGCCGACCTCAAGCCGGGCGAACTCGACCGGTTGCTTCCCGACGCCTGGCGCCGCGAGCAAGAGACCGTCTCGGCCCCCGCTGCCGATCAGTCGTCGACCGCTGCCGCGTAAGCCTCTCCCCGCTCACCTCCCCTTCCGTGGACCCCACCCGGCAATGCGCGTCACCGGACGGTTACCGTGTATCGATGGTCTTGGTCAGTATCTTGTCTTGGTTCAGCCGAAACTGGAGCACGCGAGCTTTGGGCTAAGTGACCGGGGCTGGCTACTGAATGTTCGGCGGAATGGCCGGAGTCCTCCTGAAGAAGGAGCCAAGTGAGGTTGAGGTCTTCAACGACCTCGACGGCCGCGTGGTCAACTTCTTCCGGGTGATCCGAGATAGGCAGCAATTCAACGAGCTAAGGCGGCGATGTGAACTAACTCCCTATAGCCGAGAAGAATTCGTTACCCTCTGTCACACCCCTGAGCCATCTGATCCGGTAGATCGGGCCTGGTGGTTCTTCGTTCGCTGCCGACAAGCACGGGGCGGCATCGGCATGAGCCACCTGACCCCAAGTGCCTGGGCCACCAGTACCCGTACCCGCCGCAAAATGCCTGAGCCAGTCTCAAAGTATTTGTCAGCTCTGGACGGACTGGAGGCCGTCGCGGACCGCTTCCGTCACGTGATTATCGAGAACATGCCGGCCATCGACCTAATCAAGAAGCATGACGGCCAGGATGTCCTGTTCTATTGCGATCCTCCGTATCCGGCCAACACCCGCAGTGGAGGCAAAGCCGGCACCTACGCATTCGAGATGACCGATGCCCAGCACGCAGAACTTCTGGACGTACTTGGTCAATGCCGAGGCCTAGTCCTGATCAGCAGTTACAACTCGCCGCTCTACACCCACCGCCTGAAAGACTGGACTCGCAACCAAAAGTCAACACATGTGCAGTTCTCTAACTCGGGCAGGGACAGACTAGAAGTCCTCTGGAAGAACTGGTAGGTCGCAGGGGCTTTCCAACTTCGGCTCATGGCAGTTCGGAAACGCTGCCGAGCCAATCACACGTCAGAAGTGGAGTAACCCTATCTGAGACTTTCTGGTTCCACTCGCCCGTCGGCTCCGGAGACAAGACTCCCGGCGAAATCGTCGGTCTGCAGC
>JAZFUB010000006.1:0-9740 GCA_036447015.1 Thermoguttaceae bacterium
CGTCCCTGAGGCACGAAGGGCGTGGTTTTCCCGCCACACCACGCCCTTCGTGCCTCAGGGACGTGCCACACGCCATGTTTTCCGTCGTTTCCTTTCGGTGTGGCCGAAGCCACTGGGATGCTGTAGAATCGGGGTATCCAAGCCGATTCCTCTTTTTCCTGGGAGGTGACTCATGTCGAAAGATCAATTCACGCGTCGAGATTTCGTTCGGGCCGGGGCTACGGCCGCGGTTGGCGTGGGAGTTTCGCTGCCTGGCATCCCTACGGTCAAGGCGGGCGATAAGGAGACGTCGCAGACGGGTAAGATTCTCAACCATAACTCGCAGATGGAGTACCGGCGCGGCGGCAAGACCGATCTGATGTTCTCGGTCGTTTGTCTCGGCGGTCACTGGAAACGGGTCAATGCGGTCGTGCCCGAGGCGTTCGGCGGCAGGAGTTGGATGAGTGCGAGCCCCAACGATAACGCCTTTCTGAAGAACCGCTACGACGTGGTCACGCGGTGTATCGAGCGGGGGATCAACTACATCGATGCCTGCTGCGAGCCCGAGATGGTCGCCTACAGCAAAGCGATCAAGGGCCGGCGCGACAAGATGTACCTCGGCTGTTCCTGGCTTCCGAAAGAAAGCCGCAGCAAGGATTGGCGATCGGCCGAGAAACTCAAGCAAGCCATGGACGAGGGACTGAAGCTGACCGGCCTGGAATACGTCGACGTCTGGCGGATCACCCTGCACGAGCATAGCAGCCGGCACAGCGACGCCGAAATCACGGAGGCGGTCGAGGCGCTCGACTGGGCGAAGAAGACGGGCCGCGCCCGATTCACCGGCTTCTCGAGCCACGACCGGCCGCACATCAAATCGTTCATCGAGAAGCATACCGATCAGGTCGACGTCGTCTGTACGCCCTATACGGCCAAGACCAAGCTCACCGGCGCCAAGATCGAACAGGCCGAGGAGGGAGACTCGACACGCGTGGTCGTGACCGACGGGTCGTGGGAGAACAGCCTCTGGTACGCCATGCAGAAACACGACGTCGCCTGGTTTGGCATCAAACCGTTTGCCAGCAACTCGCTCTTCAAAGGAGACAGTTCGCCGGACAACGAGTTCGCCGCGGAGGACAGCAAGATTGCTCGGCTCACGATTCGGGCAATCCTGACCAATCCCGTCATTACCGCTCCGATACCGGGTCTGATCACGCAAGAGCAGGTCGACAACGTGGCGATCGCCGTTCTGCAGCGTCGCAAGCTGGACGTCGAGGAGCAGGCCCAACTCGACGCCGCCACGGACCGCGCGTTCGCCAACCTGCCGTATCAATATCAGTGGCTCAATGACTGGGAGTACGTTTAATACGTTGCGGCACCCGTGCATAAAGGCCCTTCCAAGCCCACCGACTGCGGTCGGTGGGACCTGTCGACCTACTGAAATAGGCATGCAGTACAAGCAATCCCCTGCCGCACTGCTTGCAAGCAAGCAGTGGCACACGACCAACACACAAGGAACCAACCCATGCACGCGTCTCTTCAGCGAAACCTCTTCCTGGTCAAGGAACATGTCGGGATGTTCAAGGCGGCCAATAACTATGATGTCTTGTGTCCCGAGACGGGCGAAGAACTTTTGCACTGTCGAGAAGACCATCTCGGGATGTTCACCAAGATGCTTCGCTTTACCGACTACAAGCGGATGACGCCGTTCGACATAGACATCCGCACGCCCTCGGGCGAGTCGGTCATCAACGTCCGCCGCGGCATCTCCTTGTTCCTTTCCAAGGTCGACGTCCACGACGAAAACGGTGAGCGGATCGGCGGCTTCAAGCAGAAGCTGTTCTCGATCGGCGGGGCGTTCGACGTGCTCGGGCACGATGACCAGCCGATTTGTTCGCTCAAGGGCAAGTGGACCGGTTGGGATTTCCGCTTCATGGCGGGCGAGACGGAATTGGCCCACGTGACCAAGAAATGGGCCGGGCTGGGTAAGGAACTGTTCACCAGCGCCGACAACTACATCCTGAGCATCTCGCCGGAAGTCCCGCCGGAGAACCCCGTCCGACAACTCATCCTCGGCGCCGTGATGTGCATCGACATGGTGCTCAAAGAGTAGACCTCCCGCACGACCGTCTTCCGATCATTCGGCATCGTCAGCATCATCGGCCTGATCCTGCTCGCCGTCGACCGTGGTGGCCGGCGCGGGATCGTGCTGGTGAGAGTGGTCCTGTTCGCCGTCGTGAGAGTGGCCATGCGTGTGAGCATCTTCCGGCGCGTCGTTATGCGGGCGGTTTCCACCTCGGAGACTCGTCATAGCGTTTGCCGCAGCTCTACGGACCCGTTCGTTGTCGTCCTTCATCATGTCGATCAGCGTCAGAACGGCCCCCTTGGCCTCGGGGCCGAGCTGGCCCAAGGCGATGGCGACTTGGCGACGAATCTGGATGTCTTCGTCCTCGCTCGCCTCGATCAGGGCCGGTGCGGCCTCTTTGGCCGGCGGACCGATCCGGCCCAGCACGAGGATGGCTGAAAGGCGGCCCTCTTCGTCCTGATCTTCGACCATGGCGATCAGGGCCGGCACCGCGTCTTCGCTCCCCTCGCCGATCTGGGCCAAGGCCTCGACCGCAGCCAGCCGGAGTTGCTGGTTCTCTTCGCCGAGCAGTTGACTCAGAGCGGGAACTGCCTCCTTGGCCTCGGGACGGACTTTGCCGACGCTTTCGGCAGCCGCAATGCGAATTTCCTCGTCCTCGTCCGCGAGCAACTTGACCAGTGGCGCCACAACCGTTGCGCCCGCCTTCCGGAGCTTGATGACGGCTCCATTCGCAGCATCTTTGACAAGTGGGTCTTCGTGCTTGAACATCTCGATCAGGGCTTGCATGGATTCCCTGGTCGCCGGACCGATGCCTCGGGCGGCCGCCAGGCGGATTTCACGATCTTCGTCCTCGAGCATTCCGATCAGTGCGGAGACGGCTCCTCCGGCTATCGGATCGATGCCGCGCAGCGCCGCCAGGCGGACGTCGAGATCCTCATCGTCGAGCATCGCGACCAGCGTCGGCACCGCCTGTTTCGCATCCGCGCCGAGTCCACCCAGGGCAAAAGCGGCCGTACATCGGACTTCCCGATTCTCGTCGTCGAGCATCCCGATCAGAGCCGTCACTTTCTCTTCCTTGCTTTTGCCCGATCCAACATCGGCCAGCAATTGGGTCGCCGCGGCACGCACCCGAGCCTCATCGAGCCGCCCGGACTCGGCCGGCACCGCATCCGGTATTTCGGCAGCAACACCCTGCGGCGCGACGGCCGTTGCGCTTGCAGGAACGTCGGTCTCGACCGGCCGGCCGCAACCTCCACAAAGAACACACAAGCCCAACACACGGAATAGCCGTTTCACGATCTGGTTCTCCTCTGTTCGATCTCAAAGCTCATGCAGGAACACCAATGCACTCTATACACGGGCCTCGCCTGCCACCCTATGGACGTAGAAGTCCTGCTTCCATTGCCTCTAGTCTGATCTTGAGCGATTCTCTTGTCAAACAGAAATCGCGAAGTGGTCCGATTGCCTTTCGGCAGCGGGGTCTTTCACCCCAGCAGCATCCCGGCATAACCGACAACGCGGCTCGTATCGCCGCTTGCCTCGGCACTGGTGGCATAGCCGACCGACTCATGGCGATGCAGGCAATCCCATTGCCGCAGAGTTTCCATCACGACGACCGCCGGCCCCATGCCGCACATACTGATCCGATTCTCGGAAACCGTCTCGTAGAGTCGGGCCGGATCGAGTGTTTCCATCGCATCCAGGGCCAGACGGTCGAGCCGTCTGGTTTCGGCTTCGTCGGCAAAGTGGTTCATGTCGCTGGAAATGACCAACAACGGCCGCTCGGGCATCTCGCCGAGCACTTCCGCCATTTCACGGCCGAACTCCAAAAGCTTCGCCAACGATCCGCCGGTCATCGAAATGCCGACTACCTTCGCTTGCGGAGCCAGTCGGGCGATCAGCGGCAATTGCACTTCAATTGCATGTTCCTGTCGATGGGAGGTCGCATCGAGCTGCAAGCCCGAGATCCCCTCGGCCAAGCGGCGGGCCAACTCCGGATCCGATGCCATTTCCAAGCCCGGCAGCGACCAGGTGCGATGCGGTGCGACGGCCCATTCCGATCCGCCGCCACGGTGTTTCGGGCAAAGGATCACGACGTGCTCGGGAATCTTCACGCGGGAAAAGACCTTGGCCGCCAGACTGCCCGAGTACATCCAACCGGCGTGCGGCACCATCACGGCCGGCCATGGTTTGCTTTGCACATCTTCGGAAAACATTCGATCCAGCGCCTGCTGCACTTCCTCGGCCGTGCCCGGATAAAACGTGCCGGCAACACCGGCGGGGCGGATTTCGGGGCCCGTTTGCGGACGCGGCACCTGGGCGATGCTCACGCGCGGTTCGGTCGACACGGTGGCCAGGCTGACGACCTGGGCGCGTGCCGGGTCGGGGAATTCGCCCTGCTCAGTCGCTTCGGCAAACAACTCGTCGGCCGTCTTCGTCGGATCGAAGACCCAGGCCGAGCGGGCGGCATCCATCACCAACACGGCCCGATGTTGGGTATCGACGCCCTGCAACTGGGGCGCCTCGGCCGTGCCGTGAATGGCCGGATCCAACAGGACGGTCAACCCGAGCGGAGCGGTTTGCAAGGTCTGCGGACTGACCCGACGTGCCACCAATGCCCTGGCCGCCGCCTCGGTCAGCTTGAAGAGCGTGGTTTGCAGCGGGATCTCCGGCCGCACCGAAATCTGCGAACATTGGACCTCGTCGTCCGTGCCCGGCTGCCCGACGGTGATCGCCAGACCGTTGATGCTGCCGTCGAATCCGCCCGGCATATAGAACGAGGGCGTGGCGCCCTGGACCATGGCCAGGATGTTGCCGCGGCAGAATTGGGCCAAAGCGGCCATGTCGGTTGGCATCGGTCCGCCGATCAACAGCGCTTCGCCGTCGGTGATGACCTGGCCTTCGAGTGTCGATTGAAGCGGCCCGCCGACGGCGTGGCCCTCGAACGTCGTCAACGTCGTGTCGTCCTGCTTCCAAGCATCGGCCGGCAATCCGGCCTTCAGACAGACCTGTTTCAAGAAGCCCTCGGCATCCAACTGATGGTCGACTGCCACGCCCGGCAGCAACAGCCCACGGGCCGCGCCTCGGGCAATTTGCAGGCCGTGCTTGCCGATGACGACCGCATCGCGTCGATCTTCGCCGCGGGCGGCCACCGGCTTGGGGCCCCAGAGCAGCCAGACCTCCATGTCGAGGTGTTCCAGTTCGGAGGCCGAGATGGGCGGAAAACGAGGATCGTCCTTGGCTGCCCGAACGGCTGCCCGGGCCACCGCCTCGGACAGCGGGACCGTCTCGCCGAGGAAACCGCAGCACGAACGCAACTGGCCTCCCCGTTTCAAGCTGACGAACGCACCGTACAGAGGCGTGCCGCCTGCGTCGCCCACGCCGTCTTCGAGCGGTTCCGCGGCTTGCGATCGGACGGTTGCCGCCACTCGGCGACCGGCCGCTTGAAAGATCCGCTGCTGTTGTTCGTCGGTCAACTCGGGCTGGGCCGTCTCTTCGGTCGCCATGGGCAGTTTCTCCGTGGGAGGGGGCGTTGTAGGTTTGGGTGCAGGTTCGCCGACAGGTTCACTGACAGGTTCCGCAACAGGCGCGTAGTCGGCAATCCGTACCGGCAATCGGCGGTTACCCCATTCGCCGGGACTCTCGTCGTAATGACCGGCCACCGGCGTGCCGCAATGCCGACAACGGCCTCCCTCGATGTCGAACGTTCCGAGCGTGTATCCGTCGCGCTGGATCACCACCCGGCCGCAGTCCGGGCAACGTGTGCCCTGATGGGCCCGATCACTGACGTTGCCGGTGTACACATAACGCAGCCCGACGCGCCGGGCGATATCATACGCGGCGATCAGCGTCGCCGGCGGTGTCGCCGGCCGGTCGGTCACTTCGAAGTCGGGATGGAAGGCCGAGAAGTGCAGCGGCACGTCGGGGCCCAGTTCGTCGACGATCCATCGGCACATCCGCTCGATGTCGCCGGGCGAGTCGTTGGCCTGCGGGATGATCAGGTTCGTTATCTCCAGCCAGACATCGCTCTGCCGACCCAACCATCGTAGCGTATCGAGTACCGGTGCCAAGCGGCCCCCGGTCAACTTTCGGTAGAATTCGTCGGTGAACCCTTTGAGGTCGACGTTGGCGGCATCGATGTGTTCGTAGAAGGCCGATCGGGCGTCCGGCGTGATGTAGCCGGACGTGACGGCCACCGTCTTGATGCCGACCTCGCGGCACGCCCGGGCCGTATCGATCGCGTATTCGGCCCAAATGATCGGATCGTTATAGGTGAATGCGACGCTGCGGCAGCCGAGTCGCACGGCCGCCTCGGCGACGGTCTGCGGCTGGGCCACTTCACAGGCGGCATCGACGTCCCGACTGCGCGACATCGACCAGTTCTGGCAGAACTTGCAGCCGAGGTTGCAGCCGGCAGTGCCGAACGAGAGGACCGCCGTGCCGGGATAGAACTGGTTCAGAGGCTTCTTCTCGATCGGGTCGACGCAGAATCCGGTGCTCCGTCCATAGGTCGTCGAGACCATCTGCCCGTCGATGTTCTGACGGACGAAACAGAATCCCCGGTCACCGGGCCCGAGCGAGCAGGCCCTGGGACACAGTCCGCAAAGCAGACGCCGGCCGTCTTCCGACTCTTGCCACCATCCGGCCGGTCGGTGCGCTTCGGTAGACGCTGTCGTTTTCGGCTGGAGTGTCACAATTCGCACCATAATCTGCTGGAACGGCCCCGATAAGCATACCACGTTTCTGGAGGGATTCGACGATGGGTCGCCCTGATCGCGTCGAGTCGCTACATCCAGCTTCCATTCTTCGAGCAGGCTCTCAGAAGGGCAAGTGCCGGCAGAGCAACAACACCGCACCGTCGGCCAAGGGGACCGAGAACACCACCGGCGTCGACTCCATGGGATTCGGTCGCGAATGATCGCTGCAATCGTTTTATTCGGAATAGATCAACGTGTTGGCCGTCGGGCTTGCCCGACGTATTTGGGGCCGAGCCAGACGCGCCTATCGGGCAAGCCGGTTTGTGCAAGCTCGCCGAGAGTGGTAGAATAGGATGGTTTATAGCCGTTTCATCTTGCGATCCTACTCATACGCGTCATATAGTTCCCGAGACAATCCATGTCCAAGGCCCCCCAGACACCGGGCGAAGAAGATTTCGACGAGCCGAGTTTTCTGCTTCGCCCCCCCTCGCGTTGGAGATTGCGTGCCTGGCTGCGTCCCGCGCTGATCACCGGCACGGCAGCAGTCGTCTGCATGGCGATCTGCCACAAGTTCCTGCCGGACGAATTGGGGCTGATCTTGTACTTGTTGGTGGGCCCGGCGGTTACGGCCCTGGTCGTTTGGGTCTTCGCCTGGAGCACGCGGCAGTCGGAAACGACCGAGGAGTGGGTCCATCGTGTCCGCAAGGGACAACACTCCGATTTCGGCAAGCGGTTGCGTCAAGCCCACGCGAAGCGACTGACAGTCGACCTGCCCGGCTTGGGGGAGACCAGCATCCGGCGCGTGGTGGCGACCATCCTCTCGCTGGTGATGATCTGTTGGTGGTTCGGCCCCTTCGGACCGGTCGACGTCCGGCAGCCTGAGCCGGTCGATCTGATCGGTCCGCTTGCCGAGCAGATCGTGGCCGTCGCGCTGGTCATGCCGAACACGTCGGTGGCGACGCTGCAACGGCCGATCCCTTCGCCGGGTGTTCGGCAACTGGCCTGGCAAATCGGTGATGATGCGAACGAGTACTATCGGGGCGTCAGGGCGATTGCCCGCGGCCGGTTCGACGAGGCGCGAACCTTGTTGGCGGAGGCCATGGGGAAAGATGCCGCCAAACCGGTGCAGATTCGTATCGCCCGGGCGATGAACGAGATGTACGCCGGCCGGTTTCTCGACGCCGTTCAGTGGTATGACGGCGCGTTGCAGAGCCGGCCTGAGGATCCGGAACTTCTGTGCCAGATGGCCGTTGCGTGGATGCTCCTCTACCAGTTCGACAAAGCGGAACCGCTGCTTGCCCAGGCCGAAGCGGCCTGCCAGGCGGCCGAATCCGAAGGGCCCAATCCGGTATTGGGAATCTGCCGCCATCTGCAGGCCATTCCGTGCATCGGTCGCGGCAGGGGGTACGAGGAGGCCGAATCACGCTGCGTGCAAGCACGCGAGATCTTCGAAGAGACCTACGGCGAGCAGCACCCCTTGACGGCCGTCAGCTTGAACAACCACGCCATCCTCTACCTGCTTCAGGCAAAGTACCCCGGCGCCGAGGGACTCGTCCAAAGGGCACACAACATTTGGACCCGAAGCTTCGGGCAGAACGATCCACGACTGCTGGCCAGTCTGACCAATCTGGCCATGCTCTACACGACCCGAGGCCAATACGAGAAGGCAGGGCAGCGAATCGACGAGGCGTTGGCGATCCGCCCGGTGAGTCTCCCCGAGAAACATCCGGCGACGGCGATTGTCCGCAACGCGGCGGCCGTGTACCGTCGGGCCATCGGAGACTATCGCGAAGCCCAGGCGTTGGCCAACGACGAGGCGCTGGCCGTTTGCGAGGAAGCGTTGGGGTCCGAGCATCCCAACGTCGCCGCGATCCTCGACACGCTGGCCACGATCCACGCCGACCGGTCCTTGCACACGATGGCCGAACGCTACTATCTCCGCGCGGCGACGATCACCGAAGAGGTCTGGGGGCCGAACCATCCTTACCTGGCAGCGGTCCGAAATCATACGGCACGCCTTTTCGTCGGCGATGCGCGTGTCGAAGAAGCGGAGCCGCTCTGCCGGCAAGCGTTGGAGACGCTCAGACACGTCTTCGGCGAAAAGCATCCCAGCGTGGCCGCGGTGCTCGAAACGTATGGAGATCTGGAGGTCCGGCGAGGCCAATCCCGCCAAGCGAGGGAGTACTTCACCAAGGCCTTGACGATTCGCGAAGAGGCCCTGGGCAAAGAGCACCCCGACGTGGCTCGTACGTTGGGAAAACTGGGATCACTCAACAGCGGCCCGAGCACGTACGGCAAGGGCATTACCCAGTACGCACGGGCCATCGAAATCGCCGACAAGGCACTTGGACTTGAGCATCCCGAGGTCGCTCAATTGCTGTACGGTATGGCCGGAACCTATTTTCAGCGGAAGATGTACACTGAGGCGGAACCACTGTTGAAGCGAGCGCTGATGATTCGGGAAAAGAAACTCGAAACATTCCATCCCGCCCTGGCCGACACACTCGAAGCCCAAGTCCGGCTACTGTCGGCCGTCGACCCGGCGGATGAAGAGCGGATCGAAGAGATCCGAAAACGGGCGGCCGCGGTCCGCGAAGCCCACCTGGAAAGGGATCAGGCGGACTAAGAACTCGTACAGAAATTACTTCCCTATTTGGCAATGAGCAGTGAGCTTTGAGCTATGAGCAGTGAGCTTTGAGCTATGAGCAGTGAGAAAGCCCATGACTCAAAGCTCACTGCTCAAAGCCAACACCCAAGAACTGAATCGGGAAGTTATTCCTGTACGAGTTCTTAGGTCTTACGACACCTGCCGGTTCTCCGCGTCGACCTTGACGATCGTCGGTTGCAGGCAGCGTGCTTCTTCGTCCGAGACGGTGCAGTAGGTGAGGACGATGATCATGTCGCCGCGTGCGGCGAGCCGGGCGGCCGGGCCGTTGAGCATCATCGTGCGCGAGCCGGCCGGGGCTTCGATCACGTAGGTG
>JAZFUB010000007.1:0-6409 GCA_036447015.1 Thermoguttaceae bacterium
TAGCCGGGTTTCCTCAAAACGGCGAGGCATGGCAGACAGCCTTTTTCTCCCCCAAAAGGATTGGAACCACATATGAACACGGATGGACACAGATAAGAAGGAAGGAAATAAGGAAGGAAAGAAGGAAGACGGAGGGAAAAAGGGAAAGGGGGGAAATGGGAAGACGGGTTTTGATTCACTCCTTCCTCTTTTCTTATCTGTGTTTATCCGTGTTCATCTGTGGTTCCAATCGATCTCTGTTTCAAAGTGGGTTTTGGTTGTGGTGTTCTCGCGTTGTCCGACCGGCCCGCTTGGAGTATAATTCGCGGCGATACTGCGTAGGATGGCGGAACATTGCATGCAACGGAGGCATTTCTACCGTGCGAATCGGAATTGGACACGACACCCACCGCCTGAAGCCGGGCGGACCGCTTCGGTTGGGCGGGGTCGATATTCCCCATGACCGGGAACTGGACGGACACAGCGACGCCGACGTGCTGCTGCACGCCGTGACCGACGCCCTGCTGGGGGCGGCCGCGCTGGGCGACATCGGCCAAATGTTTCCCGACACCGACCCGATCAACCGCGGACGCGACTCGGCCGAGATGCTCCACGCGGCTTGCGAGGCGGTCGAGGCCGTCGGCTGGAAGGTCGGCAACATCGACTGCATCGTCTTCGCCCAGCGCCCGCGGCTGTTGCCCCATCGTCAGGCCATCCGCCAACGGCTGGCCGACATCCTGGCCATCGACGCCGAACAGATCGGCCTGAAGGGCAAGACGGGCGAACAGGTCGGCCCCGTCGGCGAGCAACAGGTCATCGAGGCTCAATGCGTCGCGCTGCTGGTGCCGAAGTAGGAACGCTCGTTTAACGCTAATACCGTTCGTGTTTCATCGGAATTGATGTTAGCCCGGTCGCCTGCGACCGGATTATGCAGCGGATTCCCGGCTTTCCGGTCGCAGGCGACCGGGCTAACAGTGAATCACGAACGGTATTGGCGCTAAACGAATTCGTGATTGACGAGTCACCAAAGACTAACCACTAACCAACAACAACCGCCCCATGATCCGAGTTTACAACACGCTGTCGAAATCGAAGGAACCACTCGAACCGGTCGTGCCGGGCAAGGTCGGAATCTATCTCTGTGGCCCCACCGTCTACAAGCCGAGCCATATCGGCCATATGGTCGGGCCGGTGATCTTCGAGACGATCAAACGCTACCTGGTCTACAGCGGCTACGACGTCACACTGATCGTCAACGTGACCGACGTCGACGACAAACTGATCGCCGAATCGACCGCGCGAGGGATGTCGATGGCCGAGTTGGCCGCCGAGATGACGGCCGACTACATGAACAATCTCGATGCGTTGGGGATCGACGCGATCGACCATTTTCCCCGTTGCACCGACCACATGGACGAAATCATCCGCTTTACGGCCACGCTGATCGAGAAGGGCTTTGCCTACGAGTCGCAGGGCGACGTTTACTTCGAGGTCGACAAATCGGCCGACTATGGCAAACTGAGCCATCGCACGGCCGAAACCATGCAGGGCGAGGGCGGCGAGATGGCCGGGCGGAAACGGGCCAGTGCCGACTTCGCTCTCTGGAAAAGCGCCAAGCCGGGCGAGCCGTCCTGGCAGAGCCCCTGGGGCCCCGGCCGACCCGGCTGGCATATCGAGTGCTCCGCCATGAGCCGTTGCCTGTTGGGCGAAACGTTCGACATCCACGGCGGCGGGCTCGATCTGGTCTTTCCCCATCACGAGAATGAAATCGCCCAGAGCGAATCGTGCCACGGCCGGCCGATGGCCAAGTACTGGATGCACAACGGCCTGATGCAGGCCTCCGACGAGGTCGGAAAGCTCGGAGGACGCAATACGCGAGCCACCGCCACTTCCGAGGACGTCAACGCGCCCGAAGACCAGGAGCCCGACAAGATCAGCAAGTCGAAGGGCTCCGAACCCTTCGCCGAACTACTAAAAATATTCGCCGGTGAGACGATCCGCTTCTTCGTGCTCTCGACCCATTACCGCCGGCCCATCGATTTCGGCGAGGTGAGGATCCGCGAGGTCGAGACGGGCCTCGATACGTTCTATCGCTTCTTCAAGCGGTTCGAGCGCGTCACCGGCGAGAGTTTCTACGAGATCGATCGCCCGACGACGCGTACCGACGGCGACTTCGAGCCGGCTAGCCTCGAAGGGGGCGACCAGCCCGTGCTGGGGGCGGTGGCCGAGCATCGCGACCGATTCCTCGAAGCAATGGACGACGACCTGAACACGGGCGGAGGCATCGGGGCCCTGTTCGATCTGGTGCGGCAACTGAACAAGTTCGTCGACGACGAGAAACTCGAAGAGCCGGCCAACCAGAAGGCGGACGCCTTGGCCGTCTTGAAACAAGGGGCCGTCACGTTGGCCGAGTTGGCCGCCACGCTGGGGCTCTTCCGCAAACCGCCCCAAGAAGCTTCTTCCGGCGACGGTGAGTTGACCGGCCAGTTGATGCAACTGCTGATCGAACTGCGAGCCGCCGCCAGAAAGAACAAGGACTTCGCCACGGCCGACAAGATCCGCGACTCGCTCGGCGAAATCGGTGTCACGCTGGAGGATCGGCCCGGCGGGACGGATTGGAGCGTGTCGTAGCCAATTCCATAACGCGCTGCCATCGTCGTTTAGCGGTCGCCGGCACGGCGACATGGTCCCGACGGCTAAGTCGCCGTGCCGGCGACAGCTAAACGGGGGACATTGAAACCACGAAACCACCCATGCCCCGAACACCGAATCCCGACCGCATCCTCGGCATCGACCCGGGCCTGAACATCACCGGCTATGGGGTGATCGACACGGAGACCGGCCGGCCAGTGGTACGCGAGGCGGGCGTGGTTCGCGGCACCTCCCGAAAGCCGATGGCCGAGCGTGTGATGGAGATCCACCGGGGCGTGGCCGACGTGATCGCGACGTTCCGCCCGGCCGTCATGGCACTCGAGGAACTCTTCTCGCACTACAAACGCCCGCGAACGGCCATCCTGATGGGGCATGCCCGGGGTGTGATCTGTCTGGCCGCCACCGAGGCCGGCATTCCGGTGATCAACTACTCGGCCACGCAAGTGAAGAACATCCTCACCGGCTCGGGCCGAGCCCCGAAGGCCCAGGTCCAGATGGCCATCCAACGGGAATTGTCGCTAACAGAGGTACCCGACCCACCCGATGTGGCCGATGCCCTGGCCATCGCGCTCTGTCATTACTATCTTAAGGACAAGCCCAGTTTGTTGCAGAAGTGAGCGAATTGCAAAACGAACGATCGACCGTTTAGCGGTCGCCGGCACGGCGACTTGATCCTCAAGGCGAAGTCGCCGTGCCGGCGACAGCTAAACGGGAATGTGCCATTTCAGGTCGACCCCCAAGGATACAAGTAGGAGCCTCACCCCTTGATTACCAAAATCACCGGCCAATTGGCCGCCTTGAAAGACGACTCGCTGACGTTGCGGATCGACGCGTTCGAGCACCAGGTGCTGATTCCTGAGTTCACTCGGCGGCAGCTCCAGAGCGAGTTGAATCAGGAAATCAGCCTGCATACGATCGAGTACCTCGAAGGCAACCCGATGCAGGGCCGGATGACGCCGCGGTTGATCGGTTTTCTGACCGAGGTGGAACGCGAGTTCTTCGAGTTGATCTGCTCGGTCGACGGCGTGGGGGTGCGAAAGGCGCTTCGGGCTATGGTCCGGCCGGTCAAGGAAGTGGCCACCGCGATCGAAAAACAGGACGCCAAGGCGCTGTCCGCCCTGCCCGGTATCGGGCCGGCGATGTCCGAGCGGATCATTGCCAAGCTGCGACGCAAGGTGCCCAAGTTCGCCCTGATGGTTGCCCGGACCGAGGTCGACGTCGAAGTCACGTCCGACATCGTCTCCGAAACCTTCGAAGTGCTCCGCAGCCTGGGCCATTCGGAAAGCGATGCCCGACACCTGGTCGACAAGGCCCTGGTGGCGAAGAAGAAATACAAGGATGTCCAGGCCCTGTTGCAGGCGATTTATCAACAGAGTCAAAAGGACGAGTAAGCCCGACGATGACCGAAATCACGAGCAACGAACCGACGTTCGACGACGCGGCTCCCGCCGTGCATGCCGCGGCGTGCGAGTGCTGCGGCTGCCCGGTCGAGTCGCTCGACAAGTTCTGCCCGGCCTGTGGCGCGGAGCAGGCGGTTGCGGCCGAAACACACGAGGCGGCCGCCCCCCCGAAGCATTTTCGTTGTAAGAACTGCGGGGCGGAAGTCTCGGTCGATGCGGACCGGCGGAGCTATGTCTGCGCGTTTTGCGATTCGACCTACGTGGTGGAGTTCACGCCCGAGCAGACCGACCGCCAGCCGCCCGAGTTCGTCGTCGGCTTTGCGATCACGCCCGAGAAGGCCCAGGCGAAATATCGCGAGTGGTTCCAAGGGAACTCCTGGTTTCGGCCCGGCGACCTGACGACGGCCCAGGTCGAGGAGAAACTCACGGGCGTCTATCTGCCGTTCTGGTCCTTCTCGATGCTGGCCGAGAGCCGCTGGTCGACCGAAATCGGCGAATATTGGTACAAGACCGAGACCTACACCACGACCGAGAACGGCAAGACGGTCACGAAGACACGACGCGTTCGCAAGACCGAATGGTGGGACCTCGGCGGCCGGCACCACCGCTACTACAGCGGCTACCTGGTTTCCGGCAGCCGCGGCCTGACGCAGAACGACGCCGAGCGGATCAAACCGTTTCACCTCGCGGCATTGAAACGCTACGAGCCCTATTACCTGGCCGGCTGGCTGAGCGAGGAGTACTCGGTCGGGCGCGACGAATCGTTGCAGGCCTGCAAGCAGGAGTTCCATCGCCGCGAAGAGCAGAGCGTGGCCGACCACCTGCCGGGCGACACGCACCGCAGCCTCCGCGTGAGCACCGATTTCAGCGACGTCAACTCCGACCTGATCCTGCTGCCGATCTACCTACTCAGCTACCGTTACAAAGACAAACTCTACCGCTTCATGATCAACGGCCAGACGGGCAAGGTGGCCGGCGACAAGCCGCTCTCGTGGCGTCGGATCGCGTTGGCCGTAGGTGCGGCGGCCCTGGTCGTGGGGATCGTCGTGTTGTTGGTGGCGTTGTTCGGCGGCGGATGACAACGACCGACCATCCGTTCGTTTAGCTGTCGCCGGCACGGCGGCTTGACGTTGAAAACAATCGTGCGGGCCAAGTCGCCGTGCCGGCGACAGCTAAACGTTGAGGATCACGGAATGTCCGACCTATTGATGAAATGCGGAGTCTGCAACAGCCTCCTGGACGAGGAGGACCTCTTCTGCGCCAACTGCGGCACCGAAGCACCACACGACAACGGGTCGGCCGAAGCGGCGGCCGGCCAGACGCGTCAGAGCACGCATAACTTCGAGTGCTCCGGTTGCGGGGCGTCGATGAGTTTCGATGCGACGGCCGGCAGCCTGCAATGCCCGTTCTGTGCGTCCGTCGACATGGTCCAGCAGAAAGACGCCAAGATACTCGCCCCGCAGCGGATCGTGCCGTTCGAGCTCCAGCGCGACGCGGCAGTGGCCAAGATGCGGCAGTGGCTCGGACGCGGGTTCTTTCGGCCCGGCGATCTGGCTGCGCGGGCCGGCGTCGTGCGGATGCAGCCGGTCTATGTCCCCTACTGGGTCTTTCAAGCGACGACGCACACCTATTGGACGGCCGACAGCAGCCGCACGCCGGCGGGCGCTCGCGGCGACTGGTATCCGATGTCCGGCGAACATCGCGGCAGTTATCCGGGGCTGCTGATTGGCGCCAGCGGCGCGCTCACGCCGAGCGAGACTTCCTGCATCTGCCCGTTCGATTTGGGCCAAGGCGTGGCGCCCGACCAGGTCGACCTCGACGACGTTACGGTCGAGCAGTTCTCCGTGCCGCGCAAGTACGCCCGGCCCTTGGCACGCGGCGCCGTCCAGGAAATGGAAGAAAACGCTTGCGCCGGTCAACACGTTCCCGGCCGGGCGCGCAACGTGCATGCCAACGTCCGCATCGAAGCCATGTCGAGCGAACCGCTCTTGCTGCCGGTGTGGATCATGGCCTATCGCTACAAGGATCGCGTTTTTCGCTTCCTGGTCAACGGGCAAAGCGGAAAGGCCACGGGCCAGGCGCCCGTCTCCTGGCTGAAGATCGTCGCCGTCGGGGGAATCATCCTCGCCGTGATCCTCGCCGTATTGCTGATTGCGGGCGTTGCCAGCGGTGCGACGGAAACGATGTTGCGGCAGGAGCCGTTCGGAAACTCGATTCGCAGCAACACACCTGCCAAGCCCACCGGCGGCACATCTTCCAAGCCCACGGGCGGCACATCTTCCAAGCCCACGGGCGGCACATCTTCCAAGCCCACGGGCGGGGGCCCGGGGGGCCCCCCCCCCGGCGGGCGGCGGGGCCCCCCGGCGCCCCCCGCGGGG
>JAZFUB010000008.1:0-2224 GCA_036447015.1 Thermoguttaceae bacterium
GCTTTGAGCTTTGAGCTTTGAGTCATGGGCTTTCCCACTGCTCATAGCTCAAAGCTCACTGCTCATAGCCAAATAGGGAAGTAATTCCTGTACGAGTTCTTAGACTTGTGAAACGTTCAGACGCCGCGCCGCTCAGGTCGCTCCGATGACTTGAGCGGCGTGCTCGTTTTCGGCGGAAGGCAGGATCCGCCCGACGCCTTCGAGCGATCCGGTACCGACGGTAAGCCGAAAGACGCTCCCCCCGCCGGGCTCACTTTCGGCGACGACCACGTCACCGCCGAGCGCCTGCGCAAGTTTCCGGCAGATGGCCAACCCCAGACCGGCCCCTCCGTAACGGCGTGTCGCCGACGAGTCGGCCTGAACGAATGGGCAGAAAAGCGTGCCGGCCTGCTGTTCGGTCATGCCGATTCCCGAATCGACGACGTCGAACTGCAATTTCGGACCGTCGTCGTCGTCGACCAGCCCGGTTTGCAGTCGGACGCCTCCCTGATCGGTGAACTTGATCGCGTTGTCGACCAGGTTCAGAAGAATCTGCCGCAGCCGTGCCGGATCGGTCCGAATCGTGTGGGGGATCGGTCCCGTGAAATCGCTCGTCAGATCCAACCCCTTCTGCTCGGCCCGAGGATTCATTCTTGCAATGACGTTGGAGAGGATCTCCACCGGTGAGCAAGGAACCGCTTCGACCTCGAGATTGCCTGTCTCGATATTGCTCAAGTCGAGGATGTTATCGATGACGTTCAAGAGATGCTCTCCGTTGCGGAGGATCGTCTGCAAGGCGTCGGCGTTGCCCGGAGCCGTTTCGTTCCGGCTCTCTTCGTCGTGAAGCAATTCGGCATATCCCAGGATGGCCGTCATCGGGGTGCGAATCTCGTGGCTCACGTTGGCCAGGAACCGGCTCTTGGAGTGGTTGGCCTCCTCGGCAGCCTGCTTGGCTACCGAGAGCGTCTCGTTCATCGCCGTCAGATTGTCGTGGGCCAGTTCGAGTTCGCTCGTTCGGGCTTGCACCATGCGGGCCAGATCGTCCATTTTCAGGGACGCCTGACGTGCCAGGCACCACTTCTCGGTCAATGCGTGGGCCAGTTGACGCACTTCGATGTTGTCGAAGGGTTTCTTCAAGACCAGCAGTTGGTCCGAGCGGCCCAACTTCTGCACGATCTGTTCCCAGGAATAGTCGGAATAGGCGGTGCAGAGAACGATCTGCAAGTCGGGCCACTCGTCCCAGAGGTGGGCAATCGTCTCGAGGCCGTCCCAACCCGGCGGCATGCGCATGTCGACGAAGGTCATCGCATAGGGCCGCCCTCCGGCCGTCGCCTCGCGCACCAACTCCAGTCCTTCTTGGCCCTGAAAGGCGAAATCGAGCTCGAAGACTGCGCGCTCGATCGTCGAGGCCGGCATGGAGAGAACCTTCGCCCGAGCCGCGTCAAGAGAAAAGTTCGAATGGTCGCCTGGGCTCAGGACCTTGCGGAAGTCGTCGTGAATGCCCTTGCTATCATCGATCACGAGAATGCGGCGATTCTTCTCGACCGTTGTGTTCGTGCCATTCATTGCCAAAAGCTCTAACCATCGGACAGTGTGGGTATCGATGCCGAACAGCGTAGTCCCGAGAGCCGCACACGCAGGTCGGCGCAAGGCAGAGCAGGCCTCGATGTTCGGATTCCAACACTGAAGGGTAGCTTACATCCGGCAACCTGTCGAAAAAGTAGGGCGGGCACCGCCCACCGAACTTGCTTGACGCGTTCCACTTGGTTCTTGGTGGGCGGTGCCCACCCTACTTTTTCGACGGACTGCTAGCGGCCCGTAGAATCAAGCGATTCGGGCGAACTCCTACAATCGGCCCGCCTTCGATCGGCATCGAACGATCGATCACTTCTTCGAGCGAGGCTCGGCCCGCAAGAGGCGGAAAGACCAGACCGTCAGGGCCAGCGCCGCGACCAGGATCAATGAGCCGAACGCCGTATGGGCCGTCATGACAAACACTTGTAGCCGGCCCTCGGCCACCACGCGATACTCCAGCGCCCAGACATAGTCGGTGAACCAAGCGGGCCATTCGTAGTTGGTCACCCACGTGGCGGCTCCGAGGACGAGTTGCACGAGAAAGAGCGACGCCAACAGTGCCGTCCGCCGAAAGAGCGTTGGCCCGTTCGAATTGCCGTCGCGCAACCGCCGCCGCACGAAGACCATCAACCACACCAGCACCGCGCCGGTCAGACCAATGGTGAAAATG
>JAZFUB010000009.1:0-5576 GCA_036447015.1 Thermoguttaceae bacterium
CGGAGTTGTTTCGCGCGTCGTTGGTGGTACTGGTTACGATCTTCGCGCTGGCCCTGATGTTGACCAGTTTCGACCTGTTCTGGATGATTTTGTTCAAGGACGTGCTGAAACTCTTTTAGACTTTTTGATCTCGTTTTTGGAAACATACGACGGTTCAACCCCAACGAAGTGGGAAGTCACCCGTGGCCGACCAGCCCAACAACATGACCGATCAACCGCTCGACCCGCCCGAGCAGCCTGCCGAGCAGCCTGAACTGCCCATTGCCGAGGAAATCGAGCAGCCTGCTGCCGAGGAGATCGTCGTTGCGTCGGAAGAGGAAACTGCCGCTGCGCCGGAAGAGATAGGAGTGTCGGAGGAAGCGACTGAAGAAACGGCTGTGGAACCGAAAGCCGTTGGGGAACCGGAACAGGCGACGATGGAACCGACAGCCGCTTCGGCATCCACTGCGAGCGAACTGCCCGACGAGGGGCCGGTGCCCGAGGAAAAGGCGGTGCCCGAGGAAAAGGCGGCGGTCGAGGAAAAGCCGGCGGTCGAGGAAAAGCCGGTGCCCGAGGAAGAGCCGGTGCCCGAGGAAGAGCCGAAGTCGGAGAACATGGATTGGTACATCCTCAAGGTGCAGAGCAACCGCGAGGATTCGATCCGCGAAGGTTTGACGCGTCGCGTGGCGATTGCGGGACTGGACCGATTTTTCGGCGATGTTATCGTCCCGATCGAAGAGGTGACGGAATTCAAGGGGGGAAAGCGGCGGGTGATGAAGCGGAAGCTGTATCCGGGCTACATCGTCGTGAACATGGAGATCAACGACGACACGTGGTTCCTGGTCCGCGAGACGCCCGGCATCGGTGACTTCACCGGCGCGGCCGGGACTCCGACCCCCATGCTGCCGCACGAGGTTTCCCGTATCCTTGTCAAACAGGAAGAGAAGAGCGAGAAGGCGCCCAAGCTGAAGATCGCTTTCAGGCCGGGCGACCAGGTGAAGATCACCGAGGGAACGTTCGAGAACTTCGAGGGCGTAGTGGACAGCATCGACGAGACCAACGGACGCGTGACTGTGATGATCAATATCTTCGGGCGGAGCACGCCCGTGGAACTGGAATACTGGCAGATCGAAGCGGTGTAGCCAATGGCAAAACAATTGCAGGGTGAGGTGAAGTTTCAGGTTCCCGGTGGTCAGGCGACGCCTGCACCGCCGGTCGGTACGTCGCTGGGGCGTTTCGGGATCAATCTGGGACAGTTCGTTCAACAGTTCAACGACAGGACGAAGGACGCCGGCGGGATCCCAATTCCCGTGGTGGTCCGCGTCTACAACGATCGCAGCTTCGATTTTATCACGAAGAGTCCCCCGGCCTCGGCCCTGTTGAAGCAGGCCGCCGGCATCGCGAAGGGGTCCGGAGTGCCGAATCGGGATAAGGTCGGTACGGTCACGCAGAAACAGATCGAGGAAATCGTCACCATGAAAATGGCCGATCTGAATGCCCGCGACATGGACCATGCCCGGCACATGATCGAGGGCACGGCGCGAAGCATGGGATTGCTCGTCGAGGGTTAGATTTCCGACGTAAACAACCAGTAGCAAGAGAACGATAGCGTACGATGGTCAAACAATCAAAACGGATGAAAGCCCTGGCCGAAAAGGTCTCGGTGGACAACGTGTTGCCGCTGGATGAAGCGGTCACGTTGCTCAAGACGTTCGACAACACGAAGTTCGACCAGTCGGTCGAGGTCGCCATGCGGTTGGGGGTCGATTCGAAGCAGGCCGACCAGATCGTTCGCAGTTCGATCGTGTTGCCGCACGGGCTGGGACGAACGCTGCGCGTCATCGTGTTTGCCAAGGGCGACAAGATCGAAGAGGCCACCGAAGCCGGTGCCGACGAGGTGGGCGGCAAGGAACTGGCCGACCGAATCAAGGACGGCTGGACCGACTTCGATGTCTGCATCGCCGCGCCGGACATGATGGGGATCGTCGGACCGTTGGGGCGCGTTTTGGGCCCCCGCGGGTTGATGCCGTCGCCTCGTGCCGGTACGGTCACGCCCGACGTGGCCAAAATGATCAAGGAATACAAGGCCGGAAAAGTGGAGTTCCGCAACGACGCCGGCGGCAACGTACATGCCGTGGTGGGGAAACTGAGCTTCGAGAAAGCGAATTTGGCCGAAAACATTCGGACCTTCATCGAGCACGTCGTCAGTTTGAAGCCGATTGCCGTCAAGGGGCAGTACATCAAGGGGATCGCGATCAGCGCGACGATGAGCCCCGGCGTGCGAGTCCAACCGATTTAGGAATTCGACTTGGGGATCCCGCCCCCTTTCATTGCGAGACGCGCTTGAGACCCAGATACGCTTGAGGCGCCAGGCCGCACGAAGAGGAAATCATGAGTAAGTACGTCAAGAACCTGATTACCGACCACCTTCGCAAGAGTTTGGCCGGGGTCAATGATGCGTTGTTGGTCAACATGATCGGCTTGGACGCCAACGCCAACAACCGATTGCGAACGGAATTGCAGGAGAAGAACATCAGCGTCATGGTGGTCAAGAACAGCTTGGCCGCCCGAGCGACCGAAGGCACGTCGCTGGGGATGATGTTCGAGGGCCATGCCGGCACCGCAGCCATCTGCTGGGGAAGCGAGGACATCGTCAGTCTGGCCAAGGAGGTCGTTCGTTTGGCCGGCGACGAGCAGTTCGAGGCATTCGAGCCGCGTGGCGGCATGATGGATGGCGAACAACTGACGGCCGAACAGGTCGCCGAGGTCAGCAAATGGCCGAGCCGAACGGAGCAACTTAGCTTGCTTGTCGGCCAAATCCTCAGCCCGGGAGCCAATCTGGCCAGTCAGCTCGGCAGCCCCGCCGGTGCGTTGGCCAGTCAGATCGAGCAGATAGCGGAAGGCGAAAGCGAAAACGAAAGCGAAGAAGGGGAGTGAGCGGCTTTGCGGCTCGACGGTTACGGACAACCGAACCGGAATATTTCGAAAAGTACAGTGTGGGTGGCCGGCTGCTCAAGTTCGGCGGCGGCCCCAATTCAAGGTGAGAAAGGACAGTAATAGCGATGGTGACAGACGAAGCAACCCGCGAATTCTCCGATCTGGCGAAAGATTTGGGTGAGAAAATCGTGGCCCTTACGCTCAAGGAAGCGAAGGAACTGAGTGATTACTTGGAAGACGTCCACGACATCAAGCCGGCCGCCGGCGGTGGTGTGATGATGGTTGGCCCGGGCGACGGCGGAGCCGACGCCGGTCCCCCGGCCGAGCCGACCGAGTTCGACGTGGTTCTGGAGAGCTTTGGCGAGAAGAAGATCGGCGTGATCAAGGTCGTGCGTGCCGCGACCGCGCTGGGCCTGAAGGAGGCCAAGGATCTGGTCGAAAGCGCTCCCGCGAAGGTCAAAGAGGCCCTCTCGAAGGAGGACGCCGAGAAATTCAAGACCGAATTGGAAGAAGCCGGCGCGACGGTTGCCATCAAGCCGGTCGGTTAGTGTCCAGGTTTGGTCCCGAGAGGAACCTACCACATTTCTAGTAACGAACCGCCCTCGCCGAGGGAGGGTCCGTGTGTAGTGCGCGGACGAAAATGGCCCTGATTCTACTCGTTCTGCGGAAAGTCCGAAGCTCGCGACCACGCGACGGTTGTACGCCCCGCAACCGTCTGGTGCTGCCGTGGCGTGGGCGATCGTTTTCCGTGCCCTACAATATCTTATAGCCCGGCAGGAGTGATTCCTTATGGCTACCCCCGCCCAGCGACGTTTGGCGCCCCAGGAAATTCGCCACTTTGGCTCGCTTCGTCGTCGTCATGAGATTCCGGAATTGACCGAAATCCAGACGAAGAGCTACAAGGAGTTCCATCAATACGAGGTCCCCTGGCAGAAGCGCAAGGACCAGGGGATCGAAGGGGTGCTGCGCGAGATCTTTCCGGTCGAGAGCTACGACAAGTCGTTGCGTTTGGAGTACGTCCGCTACGAGTTGGGCAAACCGCGCTACGAGCCCGACGAGTGCCGTCAACTGCGATTGACCTTCGGTCGACCCTTCAAGGTCTGGCTCCGTCTGACCAAAGAAGAGCCGGTCGAGGAAGAGGTCTACCTGGGCGACGTCCCGATCATGCTCGGCGGCGGCGAGTTCATCATCAACGGTGCCGAGCGCGTCGTCGTCAGCCAGTTGCACCGTAGTCCGGGCGTCGACTTCGTCCGCGACTCGGAGGCTTCCGGGGAACGTCGCCTGCACAGTTGCCGGATCATCCCCGAACGGGGTAGCTGGATCGAATTGAACATCACCCGCAAGGAATCGCTTACCGTACGGATCGACCAGAGCGGCAAGTTCTCGATCATGACGCTGATTCGCGCCATGGATGCGAAGTACGGCGAGGATGCCGAACTGTTGCGAATTTTCTTCGACTCGCAGGTCGAGAAGATCGTCGACGGCCGAAGCGTTGCCAAGATCGAGGGCAAGTTGTCGGTGGGTGACGTGGTGTACCCTTCCGGCAGCGAACGGGCCGGTGAGATCATCGTCGAGTGCGGCCAGAAGATCACCAAGAACCTGGCCGAGACGATTTGCACCTCCGGCGTGAAGAAGGTCGAGGTGATGGCCGAGCCGAAGAACCCGTTGCTGTTGAATGCGCTTGCAGACGATGGTACGGCCAGCCACGAGGAGGCCCTGTTGCGGATCTATCAGCGGCTGCGTCCGGGCAACCCGCCGCAGCTGGAAAAGGCTCGCTTGCTGTTTGCCGAGAAATTCTACGACACAAACCGATACCGGCTGGGTCGGGTCGGCCGATTCCGCATCAACCGGAAGTTGGGGCTGAGCGTTCCCGAATCCGAAATGACGCTTCGGCCCAGCGACCTGATCGCATCGATCAAGTATCTCGTCCGACTGCACAACAACGATTCGGGCGCCGAGATCGACGATATCGATCACCTGGGCAATCGACGGCTGCGGACCATCGACGAGTTGGCTTGCGACGAATTGCGCAAGGGGTTCTTGAAGCTGCGTCGAACCGTCCAGGAACGCATGAGCCTGAAGGACGTCGAGGACATGACGCCCCGAAGTCTGGTCAACCCGAAAAGCATCTCGGCGGCGATCGAATACTTCTTCGGGCGCAGCGAATTGTCGCAAGTCGTCGACCAGACCAACCCGTTGTCGATGCTCACGCACGAGCGGCGGCTTTCGGCGCTGGGGCCGGGCGGTTTGAACCGGAAACGGGCGGGCTTCGAAGTTCGCGACGTCCACATCTCGCACTACGGTCGCATCTGTCCGATCGAAACGCCGGAAGGCACGAACATCGGCCTGATTTCGAGTCTGGCGATTTTCTCCGAAGTGGACGACTATGGCTTTCTGATTACTCCGTATCAAAAGATCAAGAACACCCGCCTGCTGGACGAGATCAAGTGGCTGCGAGCCGACCAGGAACACGAGGCCTACCTGGCGCCGGCCGATGCCCCGGTGGCGAACGGACGACTCACAGGCGAAACGGTCATTGCCAGGCATCTGGGCGATTTCGAAATGGTTCCGACCGACAAGGTCCAGTACATTGACGTGTCGCCTGCCCAGATGGTGGGCGTGTCGGCCGGTCTGATCCCGTTCCTGGAGCACGACGACGC
>JAZFUB010000010.1:0-7102 GCA_036447015.1 Thermoguttaceae bacterium
ACCTCGCGACGGAGTTGGGGATGTTCTATTACGCCACGCCCGACTTCCGCTGGAGTTTCGTCCCGGCCTACCTTCAGACGGACCGAACCACGCGCCGATACGCCGAACTGCGGAAAATGTCACCCGCCGACCAAGCTCAGCGGCTGGCGGGCATGGGTTTTGCCGGCATTGTGATCGACTGCGGCGACATCCCAAGGGCACAACCGGCGGTCGACGCTTACTTGGCCACCGGCGATCCGACATGGTCCGTTCGAGGCCGCTTCGTCTTCATCGATTGGCGAGGGGTAGTTACCGCCGGGTGCCAGGGGCAGCTTGCCTGCCCCTGAGATGCAAGGGCGGACAAGCCGCCCATGCCACCCACTTTCAGCTTCCCTACTTGCTCTTCAACGGAATCACGCCGTCGAAGTCTTCCGGTGGGGTTCGGTTGTGTTGGGCTATGTGGACGGTTAGAAAATCCTTGGCTATGTCCTCGGGTGGGAGTCGGTGTAGCAGTTCGACGGCCTCGGACCACTCGCCGGCGAGGAACGCGTCGAGGGCCGATTCGTAGAACTCCAGGTGTTCGTCCGTTAATAGGGGAAACTGTGATTCGGGCGGTAGCAGTTCGCTGACCTCCAGCGGAGTGTCGAGCCCGAAGGGTTTGACTCGGGCCAACCGGCGCACTCGGGCAACGTCCCGGGGGACGTGCTGACGGATGGCACTGGCCGTCGGTTCGTCCAGGAGGATCGGCACTCGCAGCAGCTTGGTCATGCCTTCGAGTCGCGAGGCCAGGTTGACGACCGGGCCGAAGACGGTCACTTTCACCTGGTCGACCGTGCCGATCTTGCCGGCCATTGCCTTGCCGGTCGCCACTCCGATGCCGACGTGGAAGTCGGTCGTTGCCGTGAAATCGGCCCGAATCCCCAGTGCGGCCCGACAGGTGCGTAAGATCGCATCGTCTTGCGGCAACGGCCATCCCCAAAAACCCATGGCCGCATCGCCGTGGAAGTCGCCCACGACGCCGCCCTCGCGGCGAATGTAATCGGTCATCACACCCAGGGCCTTGCTCACACGCCGCAACAGCCCGAGCAGGTCGTCGGCATACCGTTCCGTCTCGCGCGAAAAACCCCTGAGGTCGCAGAACAGGACCGAGACTTCCGTCTCGCGCGGCGCCAGCACGACCTCGGGATCTTCGGTGGCCAGGGTCTTCAGCACCACGGGCGAGAAGAACTGGCTGAGCGTGGCCTGTTGATGTTCGAGCTGCCGCATTTGCCTTAGCGCGCTGAGCATCGACGCGACCAGTTCCGTGAATTTGACGTCTTCGCGCAGATCGGTCGGATCGGAACTGGGCACGTCCGACATCTCGACGTTGAACCGGCCGGCCACATAAAGCCCCCAACCGGGCCCCGAGCGGCCCATCACCGGCGCACAAAAGGCCCAATCGACGTTCTCGCTTTCGGTGAACGGTGCTGCCGACTCGGTATCGGCGCCGCGCCACACGTGCAACACGCTTTGGCACTGATGGAGGCTTTCGAGAATCAGCCCCTCGCTGGGCCGAAAATCGCTGCCGATCACCAGCCGTTGGTCCCAGTGCATGACGCGAACCGAACCGGGCTGGCGGGCGTCGGGCTCGGGGCGAGCGTCGGCGTCCGGCGTCGGATCGTTGCCGACGGCCACCACGGCGGCCGAGTCGGCCCGGGGCACGCCGGCCAACAGCATACTGACCAGCCGGACGCAAAGTTCGTCGTCGCCGGCTGCTCCCGCGATGACCTTCGGCAGCCGGTAGAGCACCTCGATCCGGCGGTTCGGATTGCGGAACGAAACCTGCTTGAGGTATTGGGCGCTGAACGACTGCTGCTGGACCGGCTCGGGGGCGTCGGCCGTGATGTTTGCCCGTTGATCGGCCAAGGCGAACGTGGTCTGACCGATGACAAAATGCTCGCCGGGCCGGATGACGAACTGGTTTTCTTCGCGGCCCTGGAAGTAGACGGGATTTCGCGCGTCGGGTAGTCGCGTGACCTCTAACAGCTCGCCCGTCCATCGCAAGCGGACGTGTCGACGCGAGACGTGGCTATCCCATGCAACGGCCCAGATGCCGCCCAAGCGGCCCAACAGGACCGATTCGTCCGTCGGCAGGGCTCGCCGCCATCGCTGTTGGGCTTCTTCGCCTTGGGCGATCAGATCGGGCATCGGACGCCTACCTCGGTTCCTTGGCCGTGCGAATGACGAAACTCCACAGACACGCCACCACCAGGGCAATCGCCGCCAGCGCCATCACCATGTAACGGATCAGACTTCGCTGGAGGGTCTCGAGCGTCGAGCCGATTACGTTGTTGTGGTCTTCCTGAATGATCACGGCCCAGCCGGGAGTGTCTCCGTTGACCGCCACCAGTTCGCATTGGACGAGCCAGTCGCACGGCGGGCCGCCGTGTTTCTCGGCAAAGTCCAACGGGTCGCGGTACGGTTCGCGCGTGGCGGCTCTTGTATCGAAGTCCTTCGGCAACGCCTCTTTCGGAAAATCCTGTGGCAAGGCATACGCCGGCAGATCTTCCGGCAGCACGCGATAGGCTTCGCCCTGAAGATCCTCGGGCAGTCGGCCGTGGTCCTCCAGCAGCTTCCTCAGCACCGGATGCTGCAAGATCACTCCCCGATGGCTACGCTCCTTTCGCCAATCCAACAGCACGGCGAACTGGCTGCCGCGATCGGCAAAACCGTTCTGCTCGGCTGCGCCCTGTTCGGTTTCGCCATTGCCGGGCTTTTCGAGTTCGACGAACCGACCCAAGTCGACCATCAGCGCGACGACCCCCAAGAACGGCCCCTCGGATGCTAGGCCGTCGGGTGCCGGGCCGTAGACCGGATGCGAGATGGCTACCATCCACTGGTTCGTCGCCTGGCTGCGAAAGACGGCCGAAACCGTTGTCCTGTCGATATGATGGGTTGGCCGATCCGTCTTCGGCAGATCGTCCGGGTCGCCGTGGAAGTAGGACCGCCATGCGTAACACTTGCCGATCGAAGCGAACAGTTCACTCTCCTGCGGGTTGGGGCGTTGCGGAATTCGGGCGACCTGCACACCCCGCGTGTCAGTCAAAAACCAACCGGTCACTTTCGGTTCGTGCATGTTTCCCGGAATCGCCAGATCGAGCGAGTCCTGCATATCTTGCCGCCGCTCGTGCTCGCGGAATATCTTTAGTGCCGAACTGGAATCTTCCGCAGCCGACTCGCCCAATTGATCGAGCAGGCCGGCGATTTCTTCCTCGGCGACGAAATCGGCCAGCGCACGCTGCAACTCGGTCGAAGCGGCCACCTGCTGCACCGCCCGATAACGCTCTTCGAGCTGGTTCACGGCAGCCCGGGCTGCAAACTTGGCCGCGAATTTGTTGCTCTCCAACGCCCGGGCCGTCAAGGCGGTGTCGGACTGCCGCAACGCCTCCTCGAGTCCGCGAAATGCGAACAGGCTGACGACCAGAAGCAACAGGGCCGGCCCCACGGCACCGAGGATCATCATCGGTCGTCGAGCACGCCGGGCCGCCCGATCGTCCAACGCGTCGAGCACGGCCTGCACGTTGGGGAATCGCTCCTCGGGGTCCGGGGCCAGGCAACGGTCGACAATGTCGGCCAACGCCCGATCGACGTGCCGCACCTGGCGATGGCCCGTCGCGGGCGGCGACTCGTCGATCAGTTTTCGATAGCGCGAAAGCCGCTGTACCAGGTGCGGCGTCTTCTCGAACTGTTCGGCCGTCTTCCCGGTCCGGTGTGGCGGACTGCCGGTCAGCATGCAATACAACAGGGCCCCCAACGCGTAGACATCCCAACGGGCGTCGGGGCTCGCCTCCAAGTCGGCCTGCTCGGGCGCCATATAGAAGAGTGTCCCCAGGGCGGGCATCTGTTCGTGCGAGAGACGCGACTGGCCGAAATCGGCCAACCTCGGCTTGTTGTCCTGGTCCAACAATATATTGGCCGGCTTCAGGTCGCAGTGCAACACCCCCTTACCGTGCGCGTGAACCAGCCCGATCGCCACGTCGCGAAACATCTCGACCGCCGCATGGGCAGACAGCGGCCCCTTCAACAGCCGCTCGGCCAGCGAACCGCGTTCGAGATACTCCATGATGTAGTAGGGCGGCTCGGCATCCCAACCGACGCCGAGCAACTGGACCACATACCGATCGGCGAACAGAAAGGCCAGTTTCTCGACCTCGCGGCTCAACAGCGACCAATCGAGCCCGCCGCGATGGGCATAGAACTTGATCGCCACGCGCCGGCCCGTGTTTCGCTCGCGAGCCACCCAAACCTCCCCATACGCCCCCATGCCAAGGAATTTCTCGGGCTCATAGCCGGGCACCGGGATCGGCGGATGCCCCCGTTCGAGGCTCATTTCCTGCGACTTAAGCCGCTGCGGGCCGCCCTGGGCTTCGGTGGGATCCGTACTCATACGGGGCAGTATACCGGATATCGGCCCACGCGGCATGCCCCCGCGAATGGGGCACTACTACGCCGCGTCGAGTAACGTATTTATGTTAGCCGCTGGGCTTGCCCCGCGTTGAGGTCGAGGCGATCGATCATTATCGATGCAAGAAATGCGATCACGAAGTCAGCTACGCCCGATCGACTCCGCCGTGGACCGTGTAGGACTCAGTCATCGGGCAGCCACTCGCCTTCGTACTCGAGGAGAAACTCTCTCTCGCCCGGATGGTCGTCCCCCGGGTAGAGCAATTCATAGAGGCCCCAGCCATCGGGATCGGCGATCGCCTTGACGCGGTCGAACCCGGTTGCTCGGTACCCTCGCTCCATCGGCCCATCGCCGAGCCGACCGCTTGCCAGTTGGGCATAATCGGCCCAGGCTGCAAGGAAGCGGATCGACTCGTCGCCCTGCAACGAGGCCTCGTCGTCGCCGTCGGTTCCGGCCTCGGCGAAGACGGCCTCGAAATGTTTGGCCCGATTGTAGAATCCCGTGCCGAACAAGGCACTGCTCTCGGGCGTGGCGACGAACCGGTCGTCGCCGGCGGACTCGAACAGGTAGGCCGTGTCGTAGCCGCCGGCGGTGGCGTAGGCGTGAACGCCCTCGAAGAATTTTGCCCGATTGTAGAACTCGCCCGGGCGGTAGAGCGACGCTTCGTTCGGATCGCCGTAGAAGATATCGTCGGCCGCGGAATCGAAGAGTTTGGCCAGATCGATACCGCCGGCCGTGGCATAGGCGTGGACGCCGTCGAAGCCGTGGGCCTCGTTCTGGAATCCTTCGCCCGAGAGTCCGCCAAAGTCGGGCTTGCCGACGAACAGATCATCGCCGGCCGAATCGTACAGTCTGGCCACGTCGACGCCGCCGGCCGTGGCGTAGGCCTTGACGGTGGCGAAGTGCTCGACCTGGATCTCGTATCCGTCGCCCGAGAGGCTGGCATAGGTCGGCGTGGCGACGAACAGGTCGTTGCCGGGCGAGTCGTGGAATTCGGCCGTGTCGTTGCCGCCGCTGGAAACGACATGCACGGTGGCGGGAGTCGTCTGCCCAACGCCGGATGGATGGACTTGAATCGAGTATCCATCGCCCGAGAGCGTAACGCCTTCGGGGCCCACCAGAAGGTGATCGTCCGCGGGCGAGTCGTGCAGTTCGATCGTGGAAGACTCGGCATGGGGCCGAAGCGCGCTGACTTCGTCGAACCCGACGGCAGTGTGTTCGAAAGAGGCCGACTTCATCGTGGACGCATCGGGCGAACCGATGAAATGGTCGGACCGCCACGAGTTGAACAGTGAAGCCGTATCGTATCCGCCGTGCCCGATGACGGTGACCAGATCTCGCGTGCTGTTCATCTCGACGCGTCCCCAATCGCCTTCGAAGCGAATCTCGGTGATCCAAATAGTATTCCAGCCCGCCATGCCCACCGCCACGTCGGTGTCAGTCAGCGTATCGTCGCCGTCGTTTCCGTGGAGCGTCACGTTTTCCATGTGAGAGTCGATCAATATGGAACGGACCTCTTCGGCATCGAACGTGTAAGTGAAGCCGTTGAGTATCAGTGTATTGTTCGAGGGAAACTCGCCTCTCCACGTCTGTGCTTCTCCGCCGAAGAATTCGAGCGTATCTTCGCCGCTGCTCCCAAAGGCCTCGAGCTCGCCGGTGTCGAGATCCACGCTCACCTGGTTGGCGATGCTAACCACTATGCCTGGGAAGGGGATCTCCTCGATGTGCAACAGATAGGTCTGCCCGGCGTGGGCCTGGTCGTAACGGAGCGCACCGTCTTGGTTGACCAACTCGACCAATTGTCCGGAATCGTCGTACTCGTACAACGAGAACTTCGGTGGGGGTGGAGCCGGCGGCCGCGGTACCATCATCGAAGGGATTCGCGGGTCGGACGCGCTGGCCGCCAAGATCCCGTCGCGGGATGCTTCGAACCGGTAGTTGAGTCCCCCGTCCACGCGATCCTGGTCGGACAATTGCACGTAGTCGACCACGCCGATGTCGATCGGGTCATCCATCGATCCGGCCGACAAGAGGCTCCTTTGTTCCGGGGGGTCCATCCAAGGATCGACCTGCGAGTCCACGTTAGTCGTGCCGCCCGCCGGCCTCACAGCCAGGACGCCCGGCAGTGCGGCCAAATCGTCCAGGGCGTCGATCGAAATCCAACCGCCCGCCAACGCCGCAACGGCGGCGGCGTCTTCCATCCCGGCCGACTCCAATTCGTCCACATAGCTCGACGCCCCGCCCAGCGTGATCACTTCCACGGCAACTCGACCGTCGGACACGTTGAAAAACCAGGGCTGCGGATCGAAGGCCTTCCGCGCGTTCTTGTATCGCCCAAGCAGATCGCTCAGTTCCTCACCGAGGACCACATCCACCGGCCTGGATGCACCGCCACCCGGTTGTTCATTCTCGCTGTCGGCGGCCGCCCCTGCCGAGGCATGTGCGGGGCGGGCAGACTGAACGTCGGCCAGCGCCGCCAGATTCTCGAGTGCGCTGTACGGGATCGTGCCGGATACCCCTCGCTGCGACGTTCCGGTTACGTCCATGCCGATCGCTTCGAGTTGGCTCGCAACCGCCGAACCGTCAGTAAGCGTGGTGACTTCAATTTCTACACGATTTCCGTCGACCAAGGAAAGGGACGCGTCGCTGGGTATCGCTTCCGCAATCGCGGCCTCGAGT
>JAZFUB010000011.1:0-14345 GCA_036447015.1 Thermoguttaceae bacterium
ATTGCGTGCGGAGCCGTAAGTTCCGGGTTTCGCGTGGGTTGCGATGACCTCCGGGGGCTAACCCAGCGCTGTAGTACTAGGGTCGCGCAGCGCACCCTAGGTTGGGTTGTCCGGGCGACAAAACGAACGCCGAAGGTGTTCCACATGGCGTCACGCGACCGCACCCCGCAGCGGATGTGCGGGGGCGGCTGCTGAGAAGCATCTCTAGACGAGTCCCTTTCGCACGGCCCAGACGGCCGCTTGCGTGCGATCGCGCACGTCGATCTTCCGCATCAGGTTCTGGACGTGCTCCTTGACCGTCTCGACACTGATTTCCAGCGACTTGGCGATCTCTTTGTTGCTCAGCCCCAGGGCCACGTGGCGGAGGACCTGCGTTTCGCGTTGCGTCAGCGGAACGTCCTCGTCGTCGATCGCCTTGCGCGTGGCCATCGTGGCCGCAATACGGCGTAGCTCACCGGCCGGACAAGGCGAATCGCCCGCCGCGGCCGCCTGGATCGTGGCAACCAGGCTCTCGCGCGGCGAACCCTTCAACACGTAGTCGTTCGCACCCAGTGCAACCGCTCGCGCGATGTACGTCGGGTTGTCATAGGTCGAGAGCATGACGATCTTGCACTGCGGCACCTCGCTTCGCAGTTTGCTCAGCGTGGACAGGCCGTCGCCGTCGGGCATGCGAATGTCCAACAGGATCACGTCCGGCGTGTGCTCCTTGGCCTGCACCAGCGCCTCGGCGCCGCTGACCGCTTCGGCCACGATCTCGATGTCGGTTCCGGCCAGCAGACTGGCCAATCCCTTGCGGATGACTTCGTGGTCATCGACCACCAATAAACTAATGCTCATGAGGATCTCCTGATAGGACGTGTGATCGATAACAATCCAGCCGCGACGATCGGCCCCAAGGTCCGAACGGCCCCACTCGGTCACCTCGCTCGGAAACGGCTAGCTCGATTGGAAAGGTCTTCAATCTTGATTCGTTAAATGCTACTACACCGCCGGGAAGTACGGAATCCCCCAATTCAACGAAGTAATCCCCCCGATCCAGCGGGGCATCTGGCGAAAATCGTAGCAATTCGAGGGGAAAACCGCTTTTTCGGTGGCCCTGCAAATCAGAAAAAGTGGGAGAATTCGACGAAATTCCGCGTTGACACCTGTCTCTCAGGCCTCGGGATGCACCCACGGCTCACGGTAGGGCCGCCGCAACAGCCGGTTCGCTTCCTCGTCGTCCACGATCCGTCCGGTGGTCGGGTCCCAGGTCAGGGTGCGGCCCAGCTCGAGCGCCACGTTGGCCAGGATGCAACTGGTCGTCGAAATATGGCCTTCTTCGATGTCGGCGACCGGCTTGCCGCGCGTGCGGATCGCTTCGAGGAAATCGAGCATATGGCCGCGGATGGCCGGCGCGACGTGACGTTCGAGGCCCTTTTCCGTCTTATCCTCGGGATACTGCTCCAACTCGTACGTGACGTCGCGATGGACGGCCTCGCCGCCGCCGCGTGGCGTGAAGTCGTAGCTGTGCACGCTCGCTTTGAGCGTTCCCTTGTCGCCGTAGAGCGTCGCCCCCCAGGGATACTTCGGGTCGGGCGCGTGGCCCCAGGTCCGATGCTGCCAGACGACCGTCAGGTCGTCGTAGTCGAACGTGGCCGTCTGGGTGTCCGAAATGTTGGCCTTGCTGTCTCGGTCGACGAGAATCCCGCCGGAAGAGCCGATCCGCGTGGGCCAACCCAGCCCGAGCATCCACCGGGCCATGTCGAACATGTGGATGCACATGTCGCCCACGATCCCGTTGCTGTATTCCATGAACGCACGCCAGCGCCGCGGATGCACCAACTCGCTGTACGGCCGCATGGGTGCCGGGCCGGTCCACATCTCGTAATCGAGATAGTCGGGCGGGGCGGTGTCGGGTGGATTCCCGCGGGCTCGCATGTGATAGTAGCAGTAGATCTCGACCAGGCCGACCTTGCCGAGCTTGCCCGGCTTGATGATCTCGTCGCGGGCTTCGATCAGATGGGGCGTGCTGCGTCGTTGGGTGCCCACCTGGACGACCCGATTGTGCTTGCGAGCCGCGGCGAGCATCGCTTGGCTCTCGACGACGTCGACACCGGTCGGCTTCTGCACATAGACGTCGACCCCCGACTCCACCGCAGCGATCATCGGCAAGGCGTGCCAATGGTCGGGCGTAGCGATCAGCACGATGTCGAGGTCCTTCTTGGCCAGCATCTCGCGATAGTCGCCGTAGGTGCGCGGCTTCTTCTTCGATGCTTGGCGCTGGGCCACCAACTCGGCCGCCTCGGCCAACATCCGGCTGTCGACGTCGCAGAGCGACACGACCTCGACCGGCGCCACCTGAATCAGCCGAAGCAGGTCGGCCTTGCCATACCAGCCGCAGCCGATCAGGCCGACACGTTTCGGCTTGTCATCCTCGAGCGTTGCGGCGTGGCTGCCGACCGCGGACAAAGCCAGTCCTGTCGTGGCCAGTCCTGTCGTGCCGGTCTGAAGGAACTTGCGACGATCCATGAGTACTCCTCCTAAGAACTCGTACAGGAATAACTTCCCGATTCAGTTCTTGGGTGTTGGCTTTGAGCAGTGAGCTTTGAGTCATGGGCCTTCCCACTGCTCATAGCTCAAAGCTCACTACTCATAGCCAAATAGGGAAGTAATTCCTGTACGAGTTCTAAGGGTGTCAAGATTGAGGGAGGTCCCGCCATCAGGTTACTCTGCCGCGCGACCCGGTGCAAGCGAATCGCCACGAGAAGGCGGGAAAGCCCGCAGAATCGACCCATCCGGATTCCGCAGCGCAACCGGCCCAGGAATCTGCGAGAAATAGAGTAATTAGGTCGTCTGGTAAAGAATTATCTACATTCTCGCCGATAGCAAGACTTAGATTGGGCCCAAAATGCCCATTTGTGATAGTTTGCGTAAGTATCCCGCTAGGTTTTCTTTACAAGGAGTCCCTCCCATGAGTCGACGTTTTCTGTTGATTGGGCTGGCCATCGTCGCTGTGGCGATGTTGTTCAGCGCTTCCAGTGCCCAAGCCGGCCTGTTCGGCAGGCACAGTGGCTGTTGCGAACCGGCCTGTTGCGAGCCGGTCGAGTGTTGCGAGCCGGTCGAGTGCTGCGAGCCGGTCGAGTGCTGCGATCCGTGCTGCAAGCCGAAGCGTTGCGGTCTATTTAGCCGCTTTTTCGCTCGCTGCAGGGCACCTTCCTGCTGCGAGCCCGAGTGCTGCGAACCGGCCGGATGCTGCAACTGACCGGGCACTATCCCATCGGCGTCTTCACGCCGAGCCCTATGCCAACTAAACAAGCGGCCCGCTCGAATGACCAGCGGGCCGCTTGATCCGTTTCTTGGGTCGATCGGTCGCGACTACTCGGGATAGAGTTTGGTCGACAGGTAACGTTCTCCCAGATCGGGTAGCACGACGACGATTTTCTTGCCGCGGTTCTCTTCTTGCGAGGCCAGTTGCAAGGCGGCCCAGGCGGCCGCTCCACTGCTGATTCCGCACATCATCCCTTCCATCTTGGCCAGGCGCTGGGCCGTCTCGATGGCATCTTCGTCCTTGACCTGGACGACCTGGTCGATGATGTCGACGTTGAGCACGTCGGGGATGAAGCCGGCCCCGATCCCCTGGATCGTGTGCTTGCCGGGCTTCAACGGCTGACCGGCACGACACTGCGAGATGACCGGGCTGTTGGCCGGCTCGACGGCCACCATTTGGACGTCCGCCTTGCGCGACTTGAGCACCTCACCCACACCGGTGATCGTACCGCCGGTGCCCACGCCGGAGACGACGATATCGACTTCACCATCGGTGTCTCGCCAGATTTCCTCGGCGGTCGTCGTGCGGTGGATTTCCGGATTGGCCGGATTATTGAATTGTTGCGGCATGAAGTAGTTGGGGTTCTCCGCCACCAACTGTTCGGCTTTTCGAACGGCACCCGGCATACCGTCGGCCGCCGGTGTCAGCACCAAGTCCGCGCCCAGCGCCTTGAGCATCCGTCGGCGTTCGACGGTCATGCTTTCCGGCATGGTGACCATCAGCTTATAGCCGCGCGAGCCGCAGACGAACGCCAGGCCGATGCCCGTGTTGCCACTGGTCGGTTCGATGATGATCGTGTCCTCGCCGATCTTCCCGTCCCGTTCGGCCGCATCGATCATCGCCAGGGCAATGCGGTCCTTGACACTCCAGAGCGGGTTGAGATTCTCCATCTTCGCAAACACCGTCGCCGCAGATCCGTCGGCAAGTCGCTGGATTTTCACCAATGGTGTGTCGCCGATGCACTGGGTAATGTCGTCGTTCAGACGTTTCGAATCCGAATCAGCCATCACAATCCTCTTTTCGTCTTGGTAGTTTCGAAGATTTTCCAAGTGGGGGCCGGCCCAATACATCACTCCGGCGATTATGTTTAATGGCGGCTTCTACGGGAATGGTAAAGAGTTGTAACCACGTTACCAAAGATTGTCAACACTGCAAAGGACCCTGTGGACCCTGTCGATCCGGCTCGGATTCTCCCCAAAACTCCTGGTGTTCCACGTGAGAGTGAATTAGGATAGACGGTAGTGAATTTTCGGCGCCGGCGTGCATGCCGGGCCGCGAATTCGCCAGACACGGAGCGTGAACATAGAAGAGTAGGCCCCCGCCGCATTTTCCCTCCTTGCGCTGTCCTTCGGCAACCGTCCGGTTGCTACGGACGGGTCGGTCTACTGAGGCACGAAACGACTGGGGCTCGACCGGTATGTACACACGACAGGAACGGATCGTTTCCCAAGGGAATTCGCGTGGATTCCGAGGGAATCCGTACGGGGTGAGACACTCGCTCATCTGGTGGCTGACTGCGCTGACAGTGTTGCTGTTCGGCCTGTGGACAACCTTTGGGTTTCACTTGCTGCGAGGCCAGGCCAACGACACGTCGCACAGGCTCGACGTACGGCCCGTCTTGCCCGCGCGGCCGGCGGACGACCGGCTACCATCGGGTCCCTGGGGTCGGCTCAAGCGTACGGCGATCTTTCTTCCGAATCCGTCGCCGCTCGGACTGTTGCCCGAGCCGTTGAGTTCCCCGACCGCGACGTGGTATTTTCCCGACACGAGCCGGGCGCAACTGAACGGGCTGTTTTCGAGGATCGGCCTGTCTGATTCCCTCGCCCGAACGCTTCTGGGCATGGCGAAGACGAATGCTTCGTATCAAGGGTTGACCATTCTTCCAACGCCGGAGATTGTTCTTGGTCTGAGTCCCAAGATCCGCTCGGGGCTCTATGCGATTTTGGCGGAGTTCGAGTTGAACGAAGATCAAGAGCAATCCCCTCGTTTCGTGTGCGACTCGGCGGACCAATGGTTTGCCGGCGCGGGTCTTTCTCCGGAAATCCGTGACATCGTCGACCCGTTGGTCTATCGACAAGGGAAGGTGCTTTACTTCTCCGATCTGCGCACCGTCGATTACGAATTACCCTCGCCCGAGGCCCGACTGGCCCTTCGAGAGGCGTTGTTGCGTCGTCCCGCGTTGGTGGTCAGGCTTACGGCGTCGAACGACTCGGACGCCGCGGCGCTGGTCGACTACTGGGGACAGGGAGGCCGTACCTCGGCCGTGCGTCCGTTCATCGAGTCGCTTGTGTTGGACAGCCGATGCGAGAGTGTCGACGTGGCCCACCTGTTGCCTCCGTTTCCACGACGCCTGTTGTACACGTTCCCATCTGCGACCGACGGCGGTTCGACCACGATGCTCAACTGCCATTGGACGTCGTTGAATTTCTTCAGCGAGGAGCCGGACCCGACGTTCGGCGAGCCGCACATCATTGATGAAGTGATCGAACGAGACTACGTCCAAGTGTTCGACGAGCCTCTGCTGGGCGACGTTGTCCTCTTTCGCAGCGATGCGGGACATCCGATCCATTCGGCTTCATTCATTGCCGACGACATCGTCTTTACCAAGAATGGCCGAGGCGCGCTTCCATGGACGCTGATGGAGATCGACCATCTGCTGGCTCTCTATTCGGCGGACAAGATCGAGTACTATCGCCGCCGTGATCTCTAACGACCCGGGTGCAGTTCTCCCGGGTCACCTACTTTTGGTTGCCGGCCTCCAGCACGGCCTTGGCGTGCCGGGCGAGATGGCCGCGCAGGTCTTTGGTGTAGGCCTGCAGGATCTCTTCTCCGATGCCTTCGTGATCGCCGCAGCGGTACAGGGCCCTGCCGAGCATCAGCTCGCGAAGCGACACTCGGCGGGTCTGTTCGGCATTGGTGCCGCCCGGCGTCTCGCGCTCGATCGCTACGTCGACCGATGCGTGGACGTGCCCGCGCATCCCCGGCTTGGCCAGCAGATCGGCCAACGGCTTGGCGGCCGCCGGTTCGCCGATCAGTTCCAGTGCCAGGCCGACGGCCCGGTGATGCGAGAAATCGTGTTCGGCGGTCAACAGTTCGACCTTTTCGAGCACGGCCGGTACGGCCGACCGATCGCGCGAACGGCCCAGGGCGACGATCAGGTTGTCCAGCGGGCTCATTGCCGAGCCGAACTGTCCCATGCCGCGATAGTTCCAGCCCGAGTCCCACTGCCCGGCCGCCCGTACTTCGGCAACGACCGTCTCGACGCCGGTTGAGCCCCCCAAGGTACATAGGGCCTTGGCATAAGCCAGCCGATGTTCCGGTTCGGCGTTGACAAAGGCCCTGCCCAGCAGCGGCAGTGCCCGGGCCGGATCCGTCAGAAGCACCGACGCGCCGGTGTGACCGTCCTTGAACGATTCGGCCGCCTCGGCGAATTGCTCGTCGGAGAGCGGGAAGGAATCCTTGTCGGTCAACACGCTGGCCGGCAGATTGCCGATCTCGATCAGGTGCTCCTGCAAGGCGTGCAGATCGATCTCGCGCAGCGGACCGTCGGTCCTCGCGGCCATCGAGGCGGCCACCCCGGCCGCATAGCCCTGGTTCTGGATATCCGCCTGCATGCGGATCAGCGGCACGGCGTCGCGATGGGCACTGGTCCCCAGCCCGATGACCAGCAGCCCCTCCAAACCCTTGGGCAACATGGCCCGATACGGAATGTAGACGCCGATGCCCCTCTTCTCGGGATGTTCGAGGATCAGGTACGGATCGATCGTGTAGCCGTGCGTATCGAAATTGCTGTAGGCCCGAACGACCGAGTCGGGATACGTCCGCTCGTTGATCTGGTCGAGGATCGTGATCGTCGCATCGCCCACGATTCGGCGTCGTTCGCGGGTGTCGATCAGCCGGCCATGGTCGAAGGCGTCGGGATACTTGTACTTCGAGTGAACGAACATCTGCCAGACGTCGACCATGTCGGTCTCGTCGACGATCGAGAAGTCGGTATTGTTGTAGGAGCCGCCGAGCTGGCGTCCGGGCAGGCCCGTGCCTTGCATGCCGAATTCGGAAGCATCGGTATACATGCACTCGGCCCCGGCGCTGGCGGCCACGTCGGAGTTGCCCGTGGCGTCGATCACGGTCTTGGCCAACACGACGCCCCGGCCGTGCGGTGTGGTGACGACCGCACCGATCACGCGGTCGCCTTGCACGACGGCCCCGCATCCGAGGGTGCCGAACCAGAGTTCGCCGCCCGCTTCGAGCAGGTTGCTGCGATACCACTCCATCTTCTGCTCGATGATCCAGCCCGATTCGCCGGGAATGGTCGCGGTGAAGCCGACCCGGTTGCCCCAGTAGTATTTCGAGATCGCCCCGGCAGTGCCGACGCCGCCCAGTCCATGCAGGTACTCGATGACCAGCGTCTTGGCACCTTGGCGGGCGGCCGCGATACCGGCCGGCGCACCGCCCGTGCCGCCGCCGATGACGACCACATCGTAGCGACCCAACACCGGCAACGCGCGTGCCTCTTGCGGGATCGTCGGCAACTCTTGCGTCGGACGAACGCCTTGCAGGGTTTCTTTCACTTCGCAGTCGGCAACGGTCGAGTCTTCGGTAGGCTGGCCCGGCAGATGCACACCGCTCGGCTTCGGCAGCGAGGCGGCTTCGTCGGCGGCCAACTCTCCAAGCGTTCGGCCCATGTCGATCAACGCGAGTGGGCGCAACAACTTTGCGGCCAGTTCGCGGGAAACGTCGGCACACCCGCCCAAAACCAACAGCCGCGACACGCCGGCCGGTTGAAACGCTCCGAGCGCCGGCGGATCGTTCTTATCGGTATTTCGGCCGCGAATCGCATCGGGGGGAACCTCGAACAGGCGATCGGAGGTGAACTGCTGCCCAGGATCGTAGGTCATCGTTCGGGCTTGCTGCTCGGCGGCGGCCCAAGCGGCGTAGCTGTCGTCGGCCAGCGGCAGTTGCAGCGTGTACTCGATGATATCGAACGTTCCGCCGGGGGCTTTCACCCCGGTGAACGGCGGGTCGATCACGCGCGAGGTCATGTTCTCGGCCGTTTGCACCTCGCCGCCGATGACGACCCGTTTGAAGGTATGCAGCCCGGCCGGAGCAGGCTGGAACTCGGCGCCCGCGAGCCGAGCCACGGTCGCCCGATCGGTCGCGTCGATGATCGTCTTGGCGATGACCGCTTGGCGTCCCGCCCGATTGGCCATGACGATCCCGCACGGGTTGCCGTCGGTGTCGCGCAACACGTCGGTCACCATGCAGCTATAGAGGAACTGCACGCCCGCCTCGATCAGCACTTCGTCGAGCGTTTTCTTGATGTGCATCGGCCGCGGTGCCGGATACTTGGCGACCGGTTCCTCGGTCGTGTCGGTAGCCGGTTGGATAATCTCCAGTTCGCCCAGCAACGTTCGCTCGACGCCCTCGGGCATCGTGACGGCGAATCGCACATAGCGTGCGGCCCGGCCGATCGGCAGCGAGAGAACGGCCGAGTCGGCGCTCGGTTTCTCGTTGGCCACCACGCCGATCTGCTTCCACGACTGCTTATCGTCGCTGACGCAAACCATCACGGCCTTGACATCGAAATTCGTTCCACCGATGCCCGACGTGCGACGAAACGCCCGCAGCCGAACCGACTCGATCGGCTTCGACTTCCCCAAGTCGGCCGTGATGTTCACGTTGCTGTCGTATTGAACGCTTTGCGACGAGGGATCGCCGAAGTGGCCGTCGGTCAATTTGGTTGGAGGACTGGTGTCTTTGTGAACGGGCACGCTCGGTTGATCGGCCTCGTAGGTGAACTCCATCCGGTTCGGGTCCAACTGGGGATCGGTTCGGCTCTTGTCGTTGAAGAGGCGCAGGGCCAGCGGCGACTCGGGCACTTCGCCCTCTTCGAGCCACAGCCGCAGCGTGGCCGTCATGTCGTCGCCCAAGTAGGGATACGGTGCGGCCAGAAAGACCTCGGCCCCCTGCTCCTTGGCCGCCAAGGCCGCAGACACGGCCCCCGTTCCGCCACCGACGACCACCACGTCGACCTCATAGGCAACAGGAATCTGCCGCGCCGATTCGTTGATCGCCGAGGCCGCGAGGCATCGGTTTGCAAAGATCGACAGAAACAGCAACGACAACAGGGCAACATTTCGCGAAACGGTCATGGCCGAAACTCCTTCGAATTGAGCCGAGAACATCGAGGTTTGACACAGATCTATTGTAGCGTATGGGCGAGAGTCATGAAAAGCAGGCCAAAAGAGCCGAATTTGCCGAGTTTTCGACATTTCGGCGGTAGTGCCGGCAATGTGCATCAAACCGACCCCAACGGGGTCCGACAGCGGAGCCCAGGGTCGCGCAGCGCACCCTGGGTAACGGTCTGGCAAGACCACATCGACCCCAACGGGGTCGCACAACCGCGTGACGCCTGTGGAACACCTTCGGCGTTCATTGCGCCACCCGAGCCAACCAACCCAGGGTGCGCTGCGCGACCCTGGGCTCCGATGTGAAACGCCTTCGGCGTAAAGTCTTAGTGGCCAAAGAGTTTCTGTAATCATCGCCCGGCTGGCCGGCTAACGGTCGCGTATTGCCGTGGGTCGAGGTCGCCGTACATGTCCTTCCACTGGCGGTCGATCAGCACAGAGAGGGCATTGAAATGCGGACTTTCGTTGCGAACCGCCAGGCCGTAGTCGAACGCTCCGGGATAGAACGTATAGTCTTTCCAAAACGGCTTGCTGTCGAGGATGCTGCCTACGATGTGGGTGTAGTGGTAGTGGGCCATCCAGATCAGGTCGGGCTTGCGGCGGAAGAGTTCCTCGGCGAAAAAACCGTGCATGGCGAACTGCCGGTCGTGCAGCCCGACCAGATCGATCAACACGACTTGTGGAGCCGATGCGCCGATCAGACCGTGTTCCGATAGGGCGATCGTTGTGCCCCGGGGAGCGTCTTCGGCGATTCGGGCCATAGCGCCCAGCGCCTCCCAACGGTCGACCGGCGGCAATGGCTTTGCGGCCGGCGTCTCGTAGGTCCGCGGGACGACCGCCGCAGCCTTCTCGGCCAGCCCCTTCTGATACCAGGCCGACGCATGGGCCAGCGTTTGCCGACCTACGGCCAGGATCAACAGGAGCACCGTCAGACGGAGCAGCAGTTCCTTCGGTCTGAAGAGGCCTTTGCTTCCGACCTCGCGGAATTGCTCGTCGAGCATCAGGGCGGCGGCCACCACGAAGAACGGCAGCGACGGCATATAGAACCGCCCGGCAACGCCCATGATCTGATTGACCGTGAAATAGTAGCCGAACGTCAGGGCCACCGGCACGAAGAAGACGACCACGATCGGTTTCGTCCGCCGGTTGGCCAGCAGCAGGATCACGCACAGAAACGGCAGCACGACGCCGAGGAAGGTTTGCAGCAACAACAACGGGTTGGGCCCCTCGGGGTTGGCGTAACCGGCATAAGCCCCGTGTTGCTTCGCGTAGAACGCCAGCGGTAGCGGCGTGCCGAAGACCGTCCACTTCACAACAGCATCGACGGCCAACACGCCGACCATGCTCGCGGCGAACACGACGATCTGCTTGCCTCGCAGTCCGCTGCCCAGCAGCAGGAAACACAAGACGGGAAAGAGCGTGGCGTAGATGCCGTTGTCGGGCCGGGCCAGGAACGCCAGGTAACCGGCGACAACCACCGGCGCCACATGACGCACCGTCCCTTGCCGGGCCGCCCGCATTGTGAAGCAGATCAACGCCGCGTTGCACAGCGTCGCGAGCATCGTGTCCATGCCGGTGCGGTGATGATAGAGCACGATGCCGCTGAGCGCCAACGTGGGCATCAGCAACCCGGCCCATAGCGCGTAATGACGGTGTAACAGCCGATGCGTCGAGAATCGTCCGCACGTGACGACGAGCATCGCCAGCATCAGGGCTCCAGGCAGAGCCGAGGCGAGCAGCAACAGCCGCGCGTCGGTCAACCCCGACAGGCTGTATTTCAGCAGCGTCACCACACCGACGTGCAACAGGCTGGTGCTGCCGTAGACCTGTTCGCCGCCGGCATCCCACGCGTGGCCATGCCCGGCGATCAGGTTGTTCGCGTAGCGGAGGAACATGTACGAGTCGTCGAACCGCGTCGGCGGACTGGTCCACAAAGCGAACACGTAGATCGAGACGCACAGCAGCGCGGCCAGACCGCCCATCAGCGCGAGGCTCCGACGGCTATTGCGGCGGCGGCGGCTCATCCGGTTCACCTTCCTTGGAGCGTTCGATCTTGTGCGTTCCGTGGCAGTCCGTGCATACGGTTGGCGTCTTCGTCGAGAGCGACCGCCCGACGAATCGAGCCACGACCGCCCGGGGCGCGACGTCGTGCGTCTCGTGGCAATTCACGCACATCCGGTCGATCCGGTCGCGTCGGAACGTGGCATCCGGCAGCGTTGCCCCGATATGCTCGTCGTTCGCGTGCGGGGCGCTGAGCCCGTGGCACTTGATGCAAGCGACCCGGGCTTCGAGATGCACCTTGCCCAGTTCTTCCTTCACGAACGAGATATGGCAGACGTAACAGGCCGCATTGGCCCAGATGGGGCTCAACTCGTTCAGTTCGTCGATAGTCGTGTCATCGGCGGCCGCGTCATCTTCGGCCGCTGCGCATGTGCCCACAAGTATCAGGCACAACGACGCGCACAACAGTCCGCGCTGCATCTGCCCTCTTCCGAAAGACGCTCTCAGACGCATTCCCATTTGTGCAACCAACGGTAGTCGGGCGTGAGGTTGGCGTAGTAGTTCCTGGTGCATTCTTTCAAGGCCTGTTCGTCCTCGGGCGTCTTCGGCACGTTCTTTTCGTACGAGCCTTTGACATTCTCTTCGAGTTGCTCGGGGATGTTGACGCCCGGTATCACGGCCGAGATTCGCGGCTCCTGGAGCATTTCCTTGACGAGGACGTGAGCCCGCGTGTCGACCCGGCCCTTGATCTGCTTCGGCTTCAATCCGAACGTCGTGCCCGCGCCGAACGGTTTCAGCCCGATCACGCCGACGCCCTTCTCCTTGGCCAGTTTCAAGAGGCTGTCGCCGCCGAATTCCTTGGTCAGGAACAGGTACGGGAAGATGATCACGGAGAACTGCGGATACTCGTTCAACACGCGGCGAAAGACCAACGGGTTGTGGGCCGAGATGCCCAGGTACCGAACCTTGCCCTGTTGTTTCGCCTTGTCGAACACCTCGACGACCAGGTCGAGCGTCTTGCGGCTGACCATCAGCATCGAGGAGATGTTCGTCTGGCCTTCGCCCCAAGTGGCACCGACGGGGCGCCACATGTCGAGCATGTCGGTCCGATAGCACTTGAGCCTCTCGTCGATCAACCCCATCATACCGTCGGCCGAGAGATTCTCTTCGTACTCGGTGGTGATCTTCTGCGGCCAAGAGGCGAATCCGATGAACCACTTGTCGCGCTTGGCCGTGGTCGACTTGGCCATCGCTTCGCCGTAGAGATTGCATTCGGCGTCGATGTTGTTGTCGACGTAGTTGACGCCCAGTTCGACGGCCCGCTCCAAGACGGGCACGCGATCTTCGACCGAATTGCCGCCGTGACCGCCAAGGCTGACTTCCGAGATCGTGAATCCCGTCTTCCCCAACGGGCGATAGCCCATCTTCGGGTTGTGGTTGAGGATCTTCGCCGGTTCGACCGGTGCCGCCGCGGCAACCGAAGCCAGCGACGCGCCGGCCATGGCGGCCGAAGTCGTTTTCAGGAAATTGCGACGCGTGTTCGTAGTGTCCGACATGGGATCCTCCGTTTGACGATGAGTAGAGGGTGGAGCGACTCAGTGCGATACTAACCGAATACCGGCGAGATGTCAAGCGTTTTCGCGGTGTGGTCGCGACCGCACGATAATCGAGGTGAAGAATTCGTATAGGGCGAATCGGGCTCTCTTGCTAAAATGATCCGGCGTATCGCGATTGCCATAGGACGGCACGGATCCAACTTGGGAGGGAACCCATGATGTTGCGAATCGGTTTGTGGACGACGATCGGCCTGCTGTTGACGGTCGGCCCGGTGGCTGCCCAACAGACACCACCCTACCGGACGCAGCCGCCCCGGCAGTACGCTCCGGTGCAGCAGGTTCTGCCGCCGGCAAGGCCGAATCAACCGATCGGCCCCCGCATGCCGACCTTGCAGTACGCCCCGGCAGCCCAGCGTCCCGTCGCCCAGCGACCCCCCGTAGCCCAGCGACCGATCCGGCAACCGCCCGCGGCCCCGTTCCGTCTGACGCCCCAGCAAGAGGCCGAATTGGACCGGATGCTGATCACCTGGGAACAACAGGGCAAGAAAGTCCGAACCTTCGCGTGTAATTTCACGCAATGGAAGTACGATGGAGTCTTCGGTGATCCGAGAAAGCCGAAATCTCAGGATGAGGGCAAGCTGAAGTACGCAGCACCGGATAAGGGGATGTTTCACGTCGAAGGCGACCCGCCGGATCACTGGGTCTGCAACGGCCGGTCGGTCTTCGAGTTCAGCAGCGCCAAGAAACAATTGATCGAACACCAACTCCCGCCCGAACTCCAGGGCAAGGCCATCGCCAACGGCCCGTTGCCCTTTCTGTTCGGCGCCGAGGCCGCAAAGCTCAAGCAGCGGTACTTCATGCGGATCGTCACGCCCGCGGAGGTCCAAGGGCAGCAGATCTGGCTCGAGGCGATTCCTCGCTTCCAGCAGGACGCGGCCAATTTCCGCAAGGTCGAACTGATCCTCAACAGCAAGGATATGCTGCCCCACGGTCTGCAAATCTTTGAGCCCAACGGAAAGGACCGCACGGTCTACCAGTTCCGCGACATCATCACCAACGATCCGTTCGGATTCCTCAAAGGCAATCCATTTCACCCATTTACCCCACTGGGATGGAAGAAGATCGTCGAGCCGGCGGCTCAGCCACGGGTGACGTTGCAGCCTGGGGCCCGTGGGGTGCGCTAAAGCTGCATTGCCAGGTTGCATCGCCATCGTCGTTTTGCGGCCGGGGGTGGCCGGCGCGGTTTTTGCGGCCCGAGGGGGGGGGAAAAAGGCGGGCAAGCCCCGCCGCGAA
>JAZFUB010000012.1:0-9776 GCA_036447015.1 Thermoguttaceae bacterium
TTGCTGTTGCCGCGGATCGAGGTGCCGGTGAAGTTGTACGTCACCACGTCGCCGACGTCCAGGCTGGAGAAGGTATGCGTGTAGTCGTCGTTTCCGCTGATCTCGATACTCGAACGGGCCGGGTTGGAGAAGTCGATGAACCCGTGGAAGGCGTTGTACGCGTCGGTGTCCGGGGCCGGAGGTGCCGAGTTGTTGTCGAAGACGGCCCCGGTGTGCGAGGTCGTCAGGACGGCCGAGGTGGGTTGTCCGTCGGCCATGTTGGTCAACGGCCCGGATGCGGTTCCGCCGTTGGTGGCGTCGTAGGTCGTCGTGTTGGCGTGTGTCTCGGGCCCGGTGATATGGTCGTTGTATGCGACGAACGTTTCGCCGATCGGTCCGCCGGCATCGAGCGATCCGGGCTCGGCACCGGCACCGTTCCACTGCTCGGCAATGTTCAAGAAGGCGATTTCGGCGTCGGAATATCCCCAGGCCACGAAATCGACGACCTGACCCGTGCCGTCGAGGACGGCCGCCCAGCCGGGGCCTTCGGCGTCCCAGTTGATCGGGCTGCCGAAGTAACGGTCGGCCGGATCGTCGGTCTGGTAGAGCACTTCACCGGGATCGATCGAGACCGGCAGATCCCAGGTCTGGAAGTGAGCGACCATCACGCCGGCCGAGGCGTCGTTGAGTATGACCGACCAGCCGGTGGTGTCGATCGTCTCGTGGCCGGCGTTCTCGATCTCGACGAAAGACGTCTCGCCGGTGGCGATCTCCGTGATCAAAAGGCCCGCTCCGCCGACCGTGTAGCTGTCGGTCCAGTCGGAATCGTCGTAGCTCGGGGCGGTCCAGGTATGGACGTCATCGCCAGGCACGGGAACGTGGTAACTGACCGGCGCGTCGGAGGAGACCAACGTATCCCAAACGCTCGTGACGGCGCCGGGGCCGTAGGAGGCGTCTTCGACTTGTTCGGGATAGGCCGGCGCATACTCGTGCGCCACCGTGATCCCGTCCGGGTAGACCAATGCGAGGTACTCACCGTCGGCGTCGAGCCGAAAATTGGTGTGCAACGGGGCGGCCGGATCCGTGCGGTCCTTCTCAGAGGCGAAGACCAGTTGGTAACCGTCGCCGCCGAGTGTTATGCTGGGGAATTGCCACTGCGTGAGGTCGGCCGGGTCGTCGGTCAGGTACCAGCCCTGCAGGTCGATCGTCTGGTCGGTGAGGTTGCGGATCTCGATCCAATCGGAAGAGTCGCCGTCTTCGTCGTCGAGCGTGTTGTTGTTGTCGGCCATGAACTCGCTGATCGCCAGCGGGGCCGCGTCGAGGGCCAGTCGCTGTTCCAACGACTCGAACGTCAAGATACCCGGCCGGCCACGATTCCGGCTTGGGGTCCGCCGATCCCGGCGCGTTGTAGCTGCACTCGCCAGAGTGCGGAAATCCCACGATCTGGCGACCGTGGCTACCGACCTCTCGGATGGTCCGGCAACGCGACTGAATAGATGCCTCAACACGATTCTTCCTCCGGTTGCATGTCCCCGCGTCGAAACGTGGCTATGCACCACGTGCCTGCGCATCTCGACCGAGGCACAATAGGAGAACGCCGCCACCGACCGCTGGTGCCCGTTCCGTCAATTCGTCCGCCACGTCGATTCATCTGTTCCGCGGCGGAGAATCCTGTAGGCTCAGTATGACAGAAACCGGCAATGAATGCAAGTCTTCGCTAGACTTTTTTCGCTACAGAAGTGGTCAGTTTTCGCCCAACTTCCTGTTGGCTCGACGCAACAACGTTTTGGCCTGGGCCGCCACGTCGGCGTCGGTCGACTTGACGGCCTTCGCCATTGCTGCGGCGACGGCCGCCGGTTCGGTGTCGACAATCTTCTCGGCGATCAAGATGGCGGCTGCGATGGCCGCCTCTCTTAGCTCGGCGTCGGCCAGATGGGCTTCGACCAGCGCCAGCGCCGCCGGTGACGCGATTCGGGTGACGGCATCGAGTACGAGGCGCTTTTCCTGATCTCGGCCGGCCGCAGCCAGTGCCTTGCGGCACATCGCGAGCCGTTCTTCGGCCGGAAGACCGAACTGCCGAATAATGCGGATATAGCCGCGCAGACAGCGGACTCGGTACTTGAGCGGGCCGGCCTTCTCGGCCAGATCCAGCAGCACGGGCGCTACGTCGGGGCTCGTCCACTGGCCGAGCACGCGGGTGGCGGCATCTTGGATTTCATCGCTGCCGCCCCTGGCCGCAGTCGCAACACCCTGCAGCGCCTTTGCCCCACCGACCACGCCGAGCAGATCCAACAGGTCACCTTGCACGGCCGCAGTTCCTGTCATGCGATCCAACAACTTCGCCGCACACGCATCGCGATCGGGCATCCGCAGACAGGCCTTGGTCAAGGCTTCCTTTGCCGTCACAGCCACGTCGGGTGTCTTTGGGTCTACCAGCCGATCGATCAGAGCGGAGAGTTCATCGAGCCCGACGGTGACTCCCAACGCACGGATGGCGGCCGTGCGAAGTGGCTCATCGTCGCTGTCGGCCAGCTTCGATAGCGTCCCCGCAGCCGAGCCGATTCCGCGTCGACCGACCAACTCGACCACCGCGAGCAACGAACTGCCCGTGTTCTCCGCGAGCGCAGCGACCAACGCAGTATCGAGTCCTTCGACGGACAGATCGGCCAAACCTTCCCGGGCCGCGGCCGCCGCCTCACCCTCGCCATGCAGCGCCGCCTCCAACAACACGGGCACCACCGACGCGTCACCCAGCTTGGCCAACACGCGAATCGCCGAGAGACGCACGTCTTCGGAACCGCTCTTGGCCGCTTCGAGCACCACCGGCAATGCCGCTGCATCGCCCCGATCGCCCAGTACGGAGATGATCTGCGCCTGGCGCGGAGCCGACACTTTGTCCAGCTTCGAGAACTGGGCTACCAGGGCCGCGGTCACTTCCTCGCCGGGCAACTCATGGGCCGCGCTCAGAGCGACGCGAAACCGATCTTCATCCTTCGCAGCCAGACAACCCGACAGCAACCGCAGCCGGGTCGCTTCCTGGGTGCGGAGGCTACCCAGCAGGGCGGCGATCTCGATGTGCTTCGGCAGTTCGGCCTTTCGCAATGCGTCGTAAAGGGCTCCGGCTTCCGACAGCTTTCCTTGTGCCGTGAACCTATCGGCCACGCTCAGGCAGGCGTCGGCCGCGGCAACTTGCAGCGATGCCGAGCCATCGAGCGACTTGCGTAGCGCGTTGATCGCGTCCGGCGTGGCGATCCGGCCCAGTGCCCAGGCGGCAGCCGCTGCGACCGAAGCATCCGAACTGCCCAGCAGATCGGTCAGTCCGTCGACTGCCTTGACATCACGCCGCATGCCGATCGAGCCGACCACACCCCCCAGCAATCGCCCCTGAAGCCGGCCCATGGCGTCGCGCAGCGCGTCGTCGACCGACGGACCGGGGATCGCTTCGAGCCCGGTTCGGGCATAGTGGGCCATTTTCGGGTCGTCGAGGAACTTGGCCAGCACGGGGACGGATTTCCTCGTGCCGACGACGGCCAAACGCTGGCAGGCCTTGGCCTTCTCGAACAGCGGCGCGTCGGATTGCAGCACGGCCAGAAGTTGCGTCTCGTCGCCCTCGGCCGGTGGTGATTGCTGGGCAAAAAGCAGCGCCCCCGCGGCCATCGTCAAACAAACGGCCAGAATGACGATCCTGTGGTATTTCGTGTCATGCATATAAGAAATCTCCTACTCGATGGGATATCGTTTCTGTCCTGGTTCGAAGCTCAAATCCGCCACAGCTCAAATCCGCCACAACTCAAATCCGCCACGGGGCCCGCATCGCACGCGAACGCATCCGATTGGCGTCTTCGTCGCCGAGGAATTCTTCTTTGGCCGGATCGAACCGCAGCGTGCGTCCCAATTGCCAGGCGATGTAGGCCGCGTGGCTGACGACGTGCGATCGGGCAGCCACGTCGGCGTTGGCGTTGGCCGGCTTTCGCGTCTTTACGCAGTCGAGGAAATTTCGGATGTGGGTGGTCGGATCGGTGCCTCGGCGGGTGAACACGGTTCGTTCGGTTCGCAGCGACTCGGGATAGATGGCGAATTGCCCGCTGTCGCCCGTCTCGATCCATCCTTCGTCGCCCTCGTATCGCACGCTGCACGTGCCCTTGCCCATCCAGCCGCCGGTCCGCATCACCAGCTTCAGTCCGTCGTCATAGGTCGTCGTCAGTCCGTCGCCCTCGGGCACGTACTCGACCGGGGCGGTGTGATCTTTGCCGGCCGCCCATTGGCACAGGTCGACCGTATGGGCACCCCATTCGAGGATCCCGCCGCCGTGGAAATCGAAATACCCACGCCACCGGCCACGAACGTATTGCGAGTTGTACGGACGCCAGGGGCACGGGCCGAGCCACATGTCCCAATCGACTTCGTCGGGGGCCGGCTCGGGCTCGGCGGGCAGCCAGTGGTGGCCCGTTCCCGGGGGACGTGTATTGGCATGGACCGTGTGGAGTTTGCCCAACTTGCCCTTGGCGATCAGGTCGGTGGCGAACTGGAAATTGCCGATGCTGCGCCGCTGCGTGCCCGCCTGATAGATCCGGCCGTACTTGCGGTACGTGTCGGCCAGTGCGCGGCTCTCGGCGATCGTCATCGAGCAGGGCTTTTCGCAGTAAACGTCCTTGCCCGCCCGGGCGGCCGTGATCGAAGCCATCGTGTGCCAGCGGTCGCCCGTGGCGATGAGCATCGCATCGATGTCCTGTCGGGCAAGGACTTCGTGCATGATTCGGTACATCGCACAGTCGGTGTTTCCGTACTTGCCGTCGGCCATTTTCTTGACGGCCTCGCGCCGCTCGCGGCGAATGTCGCAGATGGCCACGAACTGCACGTCGGCGTTACTCAGGAAACACCCCAAGTCGTGACTGCCGCGCCCGCCGATGCCGATCGCGGCGAGCACGATCCGATTGCTCGGGGCCACGGCCCCGTCTTTGCCGAGCACCGAGCCCGGGATGACGCAGGGTGCCATCATCGCGGCACCGGCCTGTGCGGCCGATTTCAGTAGCTGCCGCCGATTCAATGGGAACGTCTTATCCGACATAGGTTCGTTTCCTTTTCTGCAGGTACAGTGTGATTCTCTCGATTGTAGGTCGGCCCGCTACGGTGTACAAGTCGGTGGCCCAGCAAGCCCCGAAGGGGCGATAGTCAATAGCCCAGGGCGTAAGCCCTGGGAGCCAAGGCCTCGATCACACAAAAGCCCCGAAGGGGCGACAGTAGGGGGCGGAACCAACAGTTCTGCCGCCCCTTCGGGGCTTGTGATGGTATTTTCGCGAGCATTCCCAGGGCTTACGCCCTGGGCTATTGACTGGCGCCCCTTCGGGGCTGAAATCGCTTGTCGGTGGATATTGCAGCGAACACGTGCTAAACTGCTTTTGACGAGTAGACAGGTCCTACCATTTCATTGCCCCATCTTGCGAAGAGAACAGGAGAATATCGATGCGCGCACGTCGAGTCGGTTGGTCGTTGCCGTTGGCTTTTGCCGTGGTGTTGTCTTTGGCTGCCGAGGTCCGGGCCTTGCCCGAGCCGCCTTCGCCACCCGATCTGACGGCCGGGGGAGAACGCGACGAGAAATCGGCCGACTTCAATCTCGGTCCCACCGGTGCCCGAGGCTGGGTCTGGGGATGGCACGAGGCCTCGTACAACAGTCGCCAAATCCTGGTCACCCGGATTGCCGAAGACTCGCCGGCCGCGGACGTGCTGCTGGTCGACGACGTGATCCTGGGCATCGACGGCAAGCCATTCACGATCGACGCGCGTCGGGCCTTCGGCCAGGCGATCGGCACGGCGGAGGAAACCGGTCGCCTGCCGCTGCTGATCTGGCGGGAAGGTCGCAAGATGGACGTCACGCTTCGGCTGAAGGTCTTGCCGGCATACAGCGACACATGGCCCTACGATTGTGAGAAATCAGAGGCCATTCTCCGCCAGGGCTGCGAGTGGATCGCCCGCCAGGAGCTTCGTGGCATACCCGGCGACGTCAACGCCCTGATGCTTCTGGCTTCGGGAGACAAGAAGTATCTTGCAAAGGTGCGAGCCTATGCCCGATCGGTCGCCCCGCCCGACCTCAAGATCGATTTCGAGAAGACCAACGGCCACTTCTGCTGGGGATGGGGCTATCGGACGATCTTTCTCGCGGAATACTACGCCGCCACCGGTGACGGTTACGTGATGCCGGCCATCCGCAAACACGCACGGGAAATCGCCCGATGCCAGAGCCGTGTCGGAACCTGGGGACACCAGGGTGCGATGCCGAAGGTCAACTGGGAAAAACTGCACGGGCGGCTCGGCGGCTACGGGGCCGTCAACGCGGCCGGTCTGCCCTGTTTCGTCGGCATGGTGTTGGCCGCCGAGAAATGCCACATCGACGACGAGGAAGTCGACGCCGCGATCGGGCGCAGCAGCCGGTTCTTCAGCTTCTTCGCCAACAAGGGATCGATCCCCTACGGGTTCCACGATCCGCGGATGGTCGACCACGACGACAACGGCAAGAACTGCATGGGCGCCTTCGCGTTCGATCTGCTCGGCAAGGCCGACGAGACACGCCACTTCGCCCGATGGGCCCTGGCGTCGTACGACTCGCGCGAGTTGGGCCACACGGGCAACTTCTTCGGATATCTCTGGGGACCGACTGGTGTGGCACGCATCGGACCGAACGCCCTGTCCACCTTCATGAAGAAGCAGCAGTGGTACTACGACCTGGCCCGGGACCATCAGGGGCGATTCCACTACCAGGGTCAAGCGGGCGCCGGTCGGCAAAACTACAGCGGCTGGGATTGCACGGGCGTGTATCTGATGAGCTACGCCATACCGAAGCGCAAAACCTACTTCTCGGGCCGCGGCACACGACCGGAAAACGTGCTCGACGACAAGCAGATTGCCGAGAGCATCGTCGCCGGTGTGGGATATACGGTCTGGGACCGGGGCCATGCGTATTACAGTGGCCGAACCGTCGACCAACTGTTCGAGTCGCTTCAGTCCTGGTCGCCGCTGACACGCCAGCGCGCGGCCAAGGCGTTGGCCGAGAAGCCGGGCGATCACGCGCCCCGACTCGTCACGATGCTCCGGGGCGACAACCGAGACGCGAAGTTCGGCGCCTGTCAGGCTTTCCAAGCAATCGGCTCGGGCGATGCGGCTGCCGTCGATTCGCTGATCGGGCTGCTCGACGACGAGGAACTCTGGCTGCGAGTCAATGCCGCGCAGGCCCTGGCCGCCATCGGCGGAGACCTTGCACGCAAGGCCGCGCCAAAGATGCTCGAACTTCTCGCCGCCGAGGACCCCGACGACCTGCTGATGATCGAGTCGCGCTTTCTCGGCGAAGCACTGTTCAAGAAGCGTGGCCGCTCGGGCAAGGCCGGGTTGTTGGCCGAGAGCGTCGAAGGGGTCGATCACGAGGTGCTGTTCGACACCGCACGGCGTGTCCTCAGGAATCCCTGCGGCGGGCCGCGTCAGAGCATCACGTCGCTCTACCAGAACCTGTCGCCTGCCCAACTCAAGCCGATCATGCCGGAGATCATCGCCGCGATCGAGCGGCCCGGCTGGAGTGTGATGTTCTCCAACGGTGTGCGCGAAGACGGCATGCAGTTCCTCGCCGACAACCTGATCGAGGAAGGCATTCCGCAGATCCTGCAGATCATGGATCCCAGGTACCATCCCGACGGCGACTGGTTCGCGCCGCGAGTCTTGAAGTACTTGAAACTCTATCGAGGCGCGGCCAAGCCGTATTTACCCCAGATTCGCGACCTTCGAGAACTGCACGCGACGAACCGAATGCACAAGACCAACGAGCGTTTCCAAAAGGAATTCGACGAACTCCTCGAACTAATCGCCAACGACGACGACCCCCCAAAGCTCGTCAGTTGGAAAGAACTGTAACGCTGCCGGCGCCGATCGACGCTGGTATCCGGCCAAAGCCAAGCACGCCAAACTTGACGGCGTCTGGACGATCGAAGTCATGAGCGATCTGGTCGACGAGCCGGTTGCGGTCCGCTACGGTTGGGCCAACTGGCCCACGGGCAACCTGGTCGGCCGCGAGCGACTGCCCATGCCGACCTTCCGCACCGACGACTGGCCGTTGCCCGAGGGCGTGAACTACACGAAAGAAGCCGAACAGGCCGCACGCGAGGTTATCGGACAACTCAAGGAGCAAGGCGAGAAACAGGCACTAGATCGCAAAATCCGCCAGATGCAGATCGATCTGCCGCAGCTCGAGACGGAGCTATATCTCCGCAAGGGCAGGAACACGAAGAAACTGGTCGGCAGCAAGATCGCACGGCTTCAGACCATCCTCGACGAACTCCAGCAAGACGACTGGCTCCGTCGCGCTCTCGAAAAGTATCCCGAGTTGACCGAGCAGATCGAGGCAGCCCGCCAGGCCGTCGAGAAGGCCAAGGCCGGGGCTGACGAGATCGAAGAGGAATAGACGAGTCCTGTTAGCCGCTGGGCTTGCCCCGCGCTGGGAAGTGCTCGACGCTGTCCGCACTTCACAGCGCGGGGCAAGCCCAGCGGCTAACATCTTTCTTGGTGTGTCGCAGGCTGAACGTGGCAGCTGCAACCCTGTGAATAATCCGTGCGACCCGCAAAGGCGGGATGCGCGATACGGGCCGCACCATGCGCTCAGCATGTGCGCAGAATGCCCTTCTTGGCCGATTCGTCGCCAACATGCGTTCTCTTCCTGCCGATTGTAGGCCCCAGTCCGGTTCGGTATGTCGGGGCTGCCAGGCAAACGGGAATGGCCCGAGCCTTGGGACTGGACGGCAAGTGTCTGGGCCGCCGATACTTAGGACGAAACCGTAGGATCGCCAGCGGGCACGGACGCGCCCAGGTATTGCCGACCATCGACGTTCAACCGGCCGAGTTCCCCCATTCCCATTGTGCGCGTCCATGTTAGAAGAACGCAACTTGCGACTCGACCTGCTCGCCCTGGGGCTGCTCGCCTTGACCGTGTTCATGGCCGCCTCGCTCTTCACCTACGATCCGGCCGATCCGCCCAGCAAGCTCGTCTTTCCCGAGCGTAGCGAGACGCTCAACGTCTGTGGACGCTCCGGTGCGCTGGTCGGCCAACTGTTGTTCGCAACTCTTGGTCTGGGTGCCTACTATCTGCTTTTCTCGCTGGCCACGCTCGACGCGCTTCTGTTGGCCCGGCGGCCGGTCGACCAACTCGTGCTGCGAAGTGGCGGATGGGTGTTGTCGTTGGTCGGTGTGAGCACGCTGGCCGCCATGGCCGTTCCACACCTGTCGCCCGGGCCGGTGATCGGGGCCGGCGGATATCTTGGAGCGGCCGGACGCGGTGTTCTCGAGATGAACTTCGCCATTGTGGGCGCCTATATCCTCACAATCAGCCTGGTGCTGGGCGGGCTGCTGTTGTCGACCGACTACGTGTTGATTCGGCTTTTCGCCTGGGTTGTCGGAAAACCGGCAAAGGGCGTCGGCCACGGCCTGATCTTCGTTGCCGTCGCGTATGCCAACCGACTCGTCAAGCGAGCTGAGCTGATCGAGGAGGACGCCGCCGAGGCCGAGGGAGAGGAGGAGTGGGAAGAGGAAGACGAAGAAGTCGCCATTCGTATTGCCGGCCGACCGGCCGATGAGTCCGAGCAGGAGGAAGAAGACTCCGAGGAACAGGAAGACGACGATGCGAACGAGGAGCAGGAGGAAGCCGCCTCCTCCTCCACCCGAAAACCGCTTGCGTCGATGCTGCGTATCCGCAAACCGAAGAAGACAACCGAACGCGACGCCGTGATCGAGCAGCTCGATGCAGCCAACGTCGACGCCCCGAA
>JAZFUB010000013.1:0-3196 GCA_036447015.1 Thermoguttaceae bacterium
ATTGGAATCGGCGGCGATCGGTGGGCCGCCGTGGGTCTCCTTCGTCGTTTTGCGGCCGGGCTTGCCCGGCGCGTTTTTAACGGCCCTCGTCGGCAAAAACGCGCCGGGCAAGCCCGGCCGCTAAACACGCTTGTGATGCAAGAAGCCTGACTCGATCACACGAATAACAAAAGGAAACCGAGATGCCCCAACGCACGAATCGTCGCCGTTTTCTGAAGCAAGCTTCCGCCGCAGCCGCTACGGCCGTCGCCTCGCCGGCCATCCTCGAAGCCATGTCGCCGGGCGAGACGGTTTGTGTCGCCGGGGTCGGCGTGGGCGGCAAAGGTTGGACCGACATCAACGGCGCCGCCGGCAGCGCCCGGGTGGTGGCGTTTTGCGACGTGCAGACGGGCACGAACCGCAAGGGCGGGTTCGGCCGGGCCGCCGAACAATGGCCCAAAGCGCGGCGCTACGTCGACTGGCGAGAGATGCTCGACAAGGAGCACAAGAACCTCGACGGCGTGACCGTCTCGACGCCCGACCACATGCACGCCCCGGTCACCATGACGGCCATGCAGCTCGGCCTGGGCGCCTACACGCAGAAACCGTTGACCCGAACCGTCCACGAAGCCCGGCAGTTGGCCGTCGCCGCCCGCAAAGCCGGCGTGGCGACCCAGATGGGTAACCAGCACCACAACGGCCGAAGCTATCGCACGTTGGTCCAACTCATCCGTATCGCAACGGTTGGGAGGTGGAGGGGTTGTGAGGTATCGCATAAAAAGTGTCAGATCCAGTGCCTCGTCATACCAAGAACTCGTACAGGAATAACTTCCCGTTTCAGTTCTTGGGTGTTGGCTTTGAGCAGTGAGCAGTGAGCTTTGAGTCATGGGCTTTCCCACTGCTCATAGCTCAAAGCTCACTGCTCATAGCCAAATAGGGAAGTAATTCCTGTACGAGTTCCTAGAATGACGGGTCGGGTGCCATGTCCACAGAAGCGTGTCTAGCGGCCGATCAAAGCGGCCGCTCGGCGGCAAGCAACAGATCGACGGCTTCTTCGACCGAACTGCGCTTCGGGCGAGCGTTCTTGGAATTCATCTGCTCGAATTCGTAGAGCCAATCGAGATCGGCCGACAAGGTCGTCGGCTCGGATGCCTCCAGTTCCACGGCCTGCTTCAACGCAGCGTCCCGGATCGGGGCGGCAATCAACCGCAGCATCGTCAACGGGTTCGTCTGATTGTTTCGGGCAATGATCTGATCGTTCCCGTCGACAAGTCTGTCGCGGTTGTAGTCGTAGGGATCGGTGATCGTTGCAGGGTCGAATACGCTGTGCTGGAAGTTTCGGGCAACGATCTCGTCGGTTGCATTGACGATCGTGTTGATCGGATTGTCGCCCGGGGCGAAAAACGGGACAGGTCCAATATTGGCACTCTGGGCAGTTTCGCAGTCGTCCTATATTACCAATATTGGACCTGTCCCGTTTTTCGCCTCGTTTTTCGCCTTGCGGAACCAAAGGTTACCAAAATTGCCTCCCACACGTCGACCGCTCATCGGATGCTCCCCCTGCTGAAAGAACGAGAACTCGGGCAGTGGATCGGACGATCAGTATACCCCCCCCCGGAGACGCATGTCAACTAACATGGACCAATAAGGGAGGGGCTAACGCCACCCGCCGTGCGAATCTGTTACCTCCAAGCCGTATCTGGCAAGTCAGCACAAAGGCTCAGAGCCTCTGCCACCCTGCACGACGGCTTGTCCGGGCAAAGAAACGTACAGTGCTTACGCCCCGCCTCCCAACACAGACAACGACCGAATCGGTCTGCCCTTTCTGGTCAACGTGCGCGGAGACATCCATCGTCGGATGGATATCGCAATGCCGCGTAAGAGTTTGGGCCGTCTTGGGTGAGACTTTGGCCTGCGGAGATTCGTGATCGGCGTATGCCGACTGGAATGGAAGTCCGCGTGAAGGTCATGGTCGCATCCAAGAAAGAGAAGCACCTCTTCTGCAGGTCATTCAGAATCGTCCGTGCCGCTTACGGCGAACGGCCGTCGCGTCTCGAATCGGTATGTGGTCCCGTCGATGGTCACGTTCAATGACGTATCGGTCCGTTTCACGTCGACATCGGCCGTCCGCCCGGCCGCTGTGCCGTCGCCCACCTCCAGCAGATGAACCAGTGCGAGCGTCTCCCGGCCGTGGTAGCCGTAGCTGACCCGGTGGGTGTTGACGTCGGTTTCCGTCACTGTCGGTGCGGATCCGCCCGGCATGATCGGCCGGCATCGAAGCCAACTCTTGCCGTTGGACGCTTCGATCGCGACACCGTCGGACGTGGGTGCCTCGGGAACTTGCAGCAGCCATTGGACCTCCGGCAGCGTCTTGCCGGCCGGGGCGACCAGTTGATCGACCACCACCACTTTGTCGGGACGAACGAAGAGCAATTGTCGAACGCAGCTTTGCACCGACTCGGGCTCATAGGCCTGGGCGAATTGCCCGGCCACCGCGGCCCACTCGCCCGCGTCATGGGAAAACAGGATGTCGCCCGTTTCGAGTTGCTTTCCCGCGTTGAGGTTTTCCTGAAACGCCTCGACCGTCTTGAACGATTGCCCGCGTGCGGGCCGTTGCGCCGTGGAACCGATCAGCAGCGTGTTGTGATTGTCGGTTCTTTGCTGCGGCCCGCGGATCTTGCGATAGATGGGCGGATCGACGGCCAGCAGCCCGTTGCGATAGATCGCGAAACTGCCCTGGTCGTAGTGGTTGTGGTCGCCGAAATGGTCGGTCGCTCGGAAGGCGACGACCGTCGCGCCGTCGTCCCAGCCGCTTCGGGCGATGAAATGCCCGCTCTGCCGGTTGCCGGCCAGGAAACTCGTCGGCGGCACCTGCGGACGCACCTTCTGACGGCGCGTGTAGAGCATGTAGAAGACGGCCGTATCGCCGTAGAACCGCCGCAGGCCGCGGTGCTCGGCTATCCGGCGGCTGAAGTGGGCGCCCTCGGGCGATTGCAGGGCCCAGGTCATTGCATCGATCGCCCCGGCCATCTCGTACGTCACGCCGCCGTTGGGACCCGACTGCAAATCGCCCCAGGGAATGTAACGCATGTTGGGCAACGTGCTGTGGATGAGATTCTCGAAGTGGCGGCGGAACCAGTCGTCCTGGTCGTCGCGAACCGCCCCGACCAGGTCCGTCTCGAACGCGCTCCCGGCGGCCAGCAATGCCAAGGCACAA
>JAZFUB010000014.1:0-4623 GCA_036447015.1 Thermoguttaceae bacterium
TTCTGTAAATTGGCGGATTTCTCGCCCGTTTCGCTGATGTTTTTTCGGACGGATCCTCTGTGGTTGACGGCGTTGTGATTATCCCCCTTTCGGGGAGGAACTCTGAACATCGATCGGGTTGCGCTGACGCACCGAATCGTACGGCCGGGCTGCGCCCGTTCCTTGTTGGACCGGAGAATAGACTGGTCGAGCCGGCCATCCGAGCGGTTCTCGGTGATCGGTCGTCGCGCTATAATCCCTTAGTGCTTCTCGGGTCCAGCGGCACCGGAAAATCGCACCTCGCACGAGGTATTTTGGACCAATGGAGAGATGCAAACCCTAAGAAGAGGGCCGTTTTCACGACCGCCGCCGATTTTGCTCGAGAACTGGCCGACGCGATCGATACGCAGGATACCGATGAAATGCGTGCCCGGTATCGAAAGGCCGGATTGGTGGTCCTCGAGGACGTCGGCTCGCTAGGCGGCAAGGCGGTCGCTCAGGAAGAATTAGTTCACGTGCTCGATGCTCTGTCGGCGACCGGCTCGCAGATGGTCGTCACCGCCTTGGCCCCCATTGGCCAGTTGCCGGGAATCTCCGTTCGCTTGCGGGGTCGGCTGGAGGCCGGGCTGACCGTTGAGCTTTCGCTGCCCGGGGCGGCGACGCGGCGTGTCGTGCTGTTGCGCTCCGCGGGACTGCGTGGGATCGCACTTTCAGAGGCCGCCGCCAAGTTGCTGGCCGACGGCCTGAACGTCAGCGTGCCCGAGTTGCACGGCGCGCTACTTCAGTTGGAGATGCCCGCTCGATTGCATGGTGGTTCGATCGATGCCCAGGCGGTCCGGAGTTACTTGGCCCATCGCAACGGCGCGAGCGAACCTGCCTTGCGTGACATAGCGGTCGCAGCGGCCCGGTTCTTCGCGCTGACGTTGACCGAGTTGCGAAGCCCGTCGAGACGAAGGGCCGTGGTAACCGCTCGGGGTGTGGCGATCCTGCTGGCTCGGCAGTTGACGCCAAAGAGCCTCGAACAGATCGGCCGGTATTTCGGCGGCCGCGATCATACGACCGTGATGCATGCTTTCCGCAAGACAGAGGAACTCGTAAAAACCGATCCGGCCATCCGTCAAGCGGTCGGCCAATTACGCTCAAGATGGGAGAAGAAAGCGACTTGATGCTCGACTGGAAATCGACGAACTTCGATATTCACTCAGGAGGTGGAAAATATGTTCGTATCGTGTGGACCGTCTGTTGGTGATTTGCCGGTTGTCGACACCAACCGATCGATTCGTCGGTTGCCGACCGGTCAGCGACACAACAACAACGGCCCGCGAACACTGAACCAACACGTTTTCCTCGGTGGATATCGTGGCGATAAGCAGGCGGAAGTCGTGTTCTCATAGAATCTTATGCAAACCGTCAAAGCAACGACCAACACTTCGTGGCCGATTACTAATACTACTACGTTCTCTTTCATTACTATTTGATTAATCACCAAGACACGCGATACAAGACAGTGCTCTCGAAGAACAGTGCTCGAAGAAAGGTAGCACCGACCCATGAAACTCACATGCGAACGTGAGAAACTTTTGCACGCTTTCCAAACGGCGGCCAGCGTGGCACCCACCCGAAGCCCCAAACCGATTCTCCGCAACGTCAAGCTGGAGGCCACCGCCGACAGTGCCATGCTTATGGGTACCGATATGGAAGTGGGTATCCGAATCGGTATATCGGGGCTGGAGGTCGAAGCACCGGGCAGCGTCCTGTTGCCGATCGACCGTTTCGGATTGATCCTTCGCGAAAGTAGCGACGAGAAGCTGCAGATCGAAAGCGACGGGCGGAAGACGACGGTCCGCGGCCAGCACAGCGAATTCCAACTGCCGTCGGAAAACCCGGATGAATTTCCCGCCGTCATTGCGTTCGAGGAAGAAGCGTATCACGAGATGCCGGCCCGATTCTTCCGCGAGATCGTTCGACGCACCGTCTTCGCGACCGACACCGAAAGCAGCCGCTATGCACTCGGCGGCGTGCTGATTGAATTGGGACCCGAGGAGATTACCGCGGTGGCCACCGACGGCCGCCGGTTGGCCCGTCAGACCGGACCGGCCACTTCGGTCGGCGGACACACGTCGGGCGAGACGATGACGATTATCCCCACCCGGGCCATGCAACTGCTCGAACGGGCACTGGCCGATAACGAAGGGACGATCCAATTGGCCACCCGAGACAACGATGTCTTGGTTAAGAGCGGTTCGGCAACGATCTACGCCCGATTGGTCGAGGGCCGTTATCCGAAGTGGCGCGACGTGTTTCCCGATCAGTCCGACATGACCAAGATCGAGTTGACGGTCGGTCCGTTCCATACGGCCGTTCGGCAGGCGGCGATCGTTACGAGCGAAGAGCATCGCGGCGTCGATTTTTCGTTCGGCGAGGGCCTGGTGAAGTTATCCGCCCATGGGGCCGAGAAGGGCGAATCGAAGATAGAAATGCCCATCGCCTACGACGGCGACGAGATTCCCATCACGCTCGACCCTCGTTACGTGAGCGATTTCCTCAGAGTGTTGGATCCCGACAAAACGTTCACCTTCGAGGCACGCAACGCCGAGAGCGCGGGCGTCTGTTCGACCGACGACGGCTACGGCTACGTGATCATGCCGTTGGCACGAGACAAGAAACCCTAAGGATGAAATCCCGTTAGCCCATGGCTTACCGACCGAAACCGATCGGCGATATCCTGGCCGAGTTGATGGCTCGGCGCGGGTATGGTCGCGTGCAAAGCGCGGCGACGTTCGACGACGCCTGGCGTGAAGCAACCGAGGCATTGGCGATCGGGCCGCTGGTGGCCGAGCACACACGGGTGGGAGCCCTGCGCGGCGGCAAGCTTGAGGTGTTCGTCGGCAACTCGCTGTTGGTCCAGGAACTTGGATACGAGAAAGAGTCGATCCTCCGGCGCCTTGCCGAACTGTTACCCGACGAAGGAATCAAAGACATTCGCTTCCGCGTCGAAGCGATTCAATAGCACACAGACGAAGAGAAAAGTCGAACAGAAAGTCGAGCAGAAAGCCGAACTATGTCCAGCGATCCCGAAGAACAAACACCCCCGGCCGAGAAGCCGGCTGCCGAAAACGAGTCGCCCGATCTGGACGGCTATCAACTGCAACAGAGCGAACAAACCGGTGACGCGGATTACGGCGCCGATAAGCTCGAACACCTCAGCGATCTGGAGCACGTTCGCGAGCGGCCCAGTATGTACATCGCCGATACGACATTGCGCGGTCTGCACCACCTGGTTTACGAGGTGGTCGACAACTCGATCGACGAGGCCATGGCGAACTATGCCACGGCGATCAGCGTGAGCATCAACAACGATGGCTCGGTCACGGTCGAGGACGATGGGCGCGGTATCCCCGTCGAGGAACATCCCGACCTGGGCATGTCGACGCTGCAGGGTGTGATGACCGTGCTGAAGTTCGGCGGCAAGTTCACCAAGGGTGTGTACCAGACGTCCGGCGGGCTGCACGGCGTCGGCGTGACCGTCGTCAATTTCCTTTCGGAATGGTGCGAAGTCGAAGTCCGCCGCGAGGGGCACGTCTATCAGCAGGAATACGAACGGGGTGTGCCGACCGGCGACGTCAAACGGATCGGCCGAAGCGACCGCGTCGGCACGAAAACGACGTTCAAAGCCGACCCGATGATCTTCCCGGATACGAAGTTCAAGTACGCGACCCTTTATCGGCGGCTGCAAGAATTGGCCTTTCTCAACCGGGGCGTGAAGATCGTCTTCCACGACGAACGGACCGATGACGGTGAAACGTTCTGCTACGAGCGGGGGATCCTCGAATTCGTCGAACACCTCAACCGCGCCAGCGAGCCGATGCACAACGACATCATCTACATCGCCGGGCAAAACCAAGGGGTCGGGGTGGAAATCGCGCTGCAGTATTCAAGCGAGTTCACCGAAAACATCCACTCCTACGTCAACAACATCAACACGAGCGAGGGCGGCACTCATCTGACCGGATTCCGCACCGCGCTGACTCGAACCGTCAACGCTTACGGAAAGAAAGCGAATCTCTACAGGCAGATCATCCCCAGCGGCGACGATTGTCGCGAGGGCCTGACCGCCGTCATCTCGCTACGGGTGCCCGAGCCACAGTTCGAGGGCCAAACGAAGACGAAGCTCGGCAACAGCGAAATCGAAGGCATCGTCAACTCGGCCGTCGGCGAGTATCTCGGCAACTACCTCGAAGAAAACCCCAAAACGGCTCGCATCATCGTTCAGAAAGGACTCCTGGCCGCCGAAGCACGCGAGAGTGCCCGAAAGGCACGGCTGCTGGTTCGCGAACGCAAAGGGGCCCTGACAGGCGGCGGGTTGCCCGGCAAGCTCCGCGATTGCTCGAGCCGCGACGTCGAGCGGTGCGAACTCTACCTGGTCGAAGGTGATTCGGCCGGCGGCAGTGCGGAAGGCGGGCGGTTGCGCGAGTTTCAAGCCATTCTCCCCCTACGCGGCAAAATCATCAACGCCTACAAAGCGCGCGAAGACAAGGTGCTGGCCAACGAGGAAGTTCGCAGCATGATCGCGGCCATCGGGGCGGGGATCGGCGAGGAAATGGATCTGACCAAGCGGCGCTACAGCAAAATCGTCATCATGAC
>JAZFUB010000015.1:0-9436 GCA_036447015.1 Thermoguttaceae bacterium
AGACCTGAAAGACCTTTCTCAACTTCAGCCGCCGAGCAACGAGCGCCTAATGGGCATTGAGGAGAGCTTCTTCGCTCGTCGAAAACGTGGTGAACTTCCAGAAACCTACTGATCGACGTTCGGTGGCAAGTTTGCACACTGGAGTTGGCCAAGGGGTTTTCGGCCGTGGCGTACTTCTTCGGGCTAAATATGTGTGAGGAACTCGGCACGCCCCACTCGCTGAACCCCCGAGACCTGGCCGTTGCCGCCGTCATCGCGAAGGCGCAATGCAATACAGCCGCGATGCGGTGCGCAACAGCAGTTTGCCGTCGGCCACGGCCGGTGAGGCCAGGCATAGCTCTTCGAGGCGGTTGGTGCCGAGGACCTTGAACTGGGGCCCGGCCTCGACCACGTACGTATCGCCGTCTTCGCTGAGACAGAAGATCTTTCCGTTGTAGGCCCAGGGCGACGACGTGAAGCTGGCGCCCTCGGGGAACCGCGTCTTGCCGTAGACCTCTTTGCCGGTTCGTGCGTCGTGACAGGTCATGAACCCGCGATCCATCAGCGTGTAGTAGTAGTCGCCGTAGACGATCGGCGAGGTGTTGTACGGCCCGGCCATCGGTTGGAACCAGGCAACGTGCGGATGCTCGGCCGGGTCGTCGTCGACGGAGGTCGCACCATTGGCCCCGGGCCGGATCGCGTAGACCGGCCGGTCGCGGTCGCCGACGTATCCCGAGGTGACGTAGAGCATCCCATGGGCGGCAAACGGCGACGGAATGATCAGGTTCGACGTCGGGCCCTCGATGTTCCAGAGCACGTTGCCGTCGAGATCGTAGGAACGAATGCGGCTGTAATCGGAGGTAATGATCTCGGTCCGCTGATCGTTCTTCCAGACCAACGGGGTGGCCCAGGTGCTGCGTTGACCGCGAACCGTTTCGGCCGCCCGGTCCGTGCGCCAACGTTGCTCGCCGGTCTTCGTATCGAAGGCGGCAATGTACCGCTCTACCTGGTTGTCGTAGACCATGATCACCAGGTCGCCGCAGATCACCGGCGAGGCCGCCGCGCCGTAGTTCATCAGCGACAACTTCGGCTCGATGCGATGCGACCAGAGCGGTTTGCCATCGAGGTCGTAGCAGTAGAGCCCCACGTCGCCGAACAGGGCAACCACCCGCCGGCCGTCGGTCACCGGCGTTTCCGACGCGTAGGTGCTCTTCTGATGGCGAGGGACCTTCGGCCGGCCCTGGTGTGCTTCGTGCTTCCAGAGGATCTTGCCCGAGTCGAGATCGAGGCAGTAGACCATCCAGCGGTGTATGCCCTCGGGCGGCTCGGCTCGACCCATTCCGCTGTAGAGCCCTTTCTTCGGTTGCTCGTACTCGTTTTCGTTGATCACGGCGGTGAGAAACACCTTGTTGCCGGCGACGATCGGAGAGGACCATCCCCAGCCCGGCACCTCGCTTACCCAGCGGACGTTCTGGGTCTTGGTCCACCGGTCGGGTAAGCGGGGATCGTCCGCGGCGACACCCGTGGCCGACGGTCCGCGAAAACGGGGCCAGTCGGCGGTCTCTTCGGCCCGAGCCAGGCCGGATGAGGCGAGAAGCAGAGTGACAAACGGTACAATCGCACAGATTCTGGCAAGCATGGTCGGTCTCCTGCGTCTAGGATTGCGGGCACGAACGAAACCCATTCTAGCGGAGCAACCGTCCGACCGCAACGCAAGCGGGACAAATTGTGTCGACGGATGTTTCACTTGCCTGGGAAACTCGAAGATGAGCAAATGAGCGAGCCAATCTTGCCGCATCGTCGGTTCATGGAAGCGCCGGCCACCTTCTTCATTCGAACCGCTCTATTTGCTGATGCGGATGCGGCTTTTCGTCTTTGTGATCCTGACGCCGGGCACGGTGACAAGACCCCATTGGTCGGCCGTGACCTCGCCTGCCTGTAGCACCCGATCACCGGCCGCGTTCTGCCATTTGTATTTCTCGCCGGGCTGGGGCTTGAACTTCTGACAGCGCCGGGGCGTCAGGTCGGTCGTCAGGCTTTCCCTCGGGCACGCCGGCTGGACAAACAGAGTGATTTCCCACTTGCCCGGTTCGTCGACGATCGTCTCGGGGTCCCAGCGTTGGTGGATGTTGATGCCGCCGCCCTTCTCGGCGTCGGCATGGTCGCCGTCGCCCGGGCTGTGGTCGAGCGAACAGTCGGTGAAGGCCGGCAGGCTCTGGTGCAGTTCGATGCGAGTGACGAGATCATACAGGGGGCCTACCGGTCCGGGTCCGTTGCTCGACCAATTGGCAGCGAACGCACGCTTCGTCGAGGCCATGGCATGGAGCATCTCCGGCCACGGCATGAAACCGAAGTCTCCAATGCTGTGCGACGGATAGGCACCGTAGGCCGGATGGCAGATCCAGAAGGGCAGTTCGACCGTCGGGTTCTCTCGAATCCACTTCGGCAGGTTCATGTGTTCCCACTGGTCGATGCCGAGCCAGTTCTTGGATCCTTCCGGATACGGCCCCCATTTCCAGCCGTGGTTTTGGGATTGCTTGCCGATGGCCATGTTGGCGTGGCCGTTGGACATGACGGCGGCGAACAGGTCGCCGTGCCTCAGCGCCCACCAGCCGAACTGGCCATAGAGGGAGACTCGCTGGGGGTCGACGTAGAAGTCCTCGTTCTCGATGGCCCAGTGTGCCGCGCCGAGTACGCGCCTCTGCGGGTAGTTGTGGACAACGCCGTCCTCGTAACCCCGCAGCGTGCCGATGCACTCGTGGAAGCCCTGCCAGAGGCTTCCCTCCGTGATGCCGATGGTCAGCGCGCCCTTGACGTATTCTCTGGCACCGTACCAGCCGGGGCTGCCCATACTCGAGGCGGTGCCGCCGTAGTGTCCGTGATTGAGCCAGAGGGGCAGGCGGTTGTCGGTGTTTCCCTTCTCAAGTCGCTTCCAGCGCACGATGAAGGTCTCGGAAACGATCGGGACGTTGTGGTACGGCGGCTCAAGCCAGGAATTGTAGACGTCAACGGCGCTGACGACGCTACCTTCCTTTGCCGAGTTCGTCCGTTGATAGATGGTTGCCGGGAACCTGGAGGGCTTCTCGTCGACTGGAGTGCTCAGGACCGCACCGGAGCCGAGTTCATCGACACTCTCAGCACCGTTGATCGCACTGGTGACGGCGTAGTAGAACCTGCCCGGCTCCCTGACGGTGAGCACGGTGAGACCGGTCGAGCGAGGCAGCGGCTCGCCGCCGCCCGCAATACGGTAACGGCCCATCATGTGGTTAAGGGCCAGGTTATAGCCGGGCCGCAGCGCAGAGCGCTTGGTCGGCGTGCCCTGGTTGGGATGCTCCGTGTTGCGGATCGCGTTGAGGTTCCAGCAGGAGAGTGCCTCCGGGATCTCGGCGACAAGTTCGGCCCGGCCCAGGCTCTCGACGGTGATGGGGCTCGAGTGGCGGTAGACGCGGTAGGCGACATCCCGCCTTGTCCGTGCATCGAGAACGTTCTTCTCGAAGTCGACGAACTGGGGCGAGTCGGCGCCGACGACGTCCTCGATTTCCTTCCACGTCAAAAAGGTCTGGCCGGCCTGGTGAAGGGCTTTTAGGTCGGTCACCTGCTTTGCCGGGCCTTTCGCCTCCCCGCTGTAACTCACCTCGAGAACGGCCTCGTTGAATTCGACCCCGCCGCTCTTCTCGACCGCAAGACCCTTGTTGGCGGCCGGGTTGGCTACCCAGGCCTTGGCCGGCTGCGTTGCATCGAAACTGTTGTACAAGGGGGGCCGGGCAGAAAGACGTTTTGCTCCGGCAAGATCAACCGCGACGACGTGTACGGATTGCCCGTTTTCGTGACCGTTGGAGGGAACCCGCAAGACGGCGCGATACACTTCACTCGAACGCGGAATCGCTGTCAGATCGAACCTGACGATGTCTTCCTGGACCGTCAGGGTCCCTTGGTGCGAACAGCTCGTGTTGTTTCCAAAGGTTTCGGTGACGAACTGCCCAGCAACGGCCGGCCCCGAAAGGACGACAACCCCGAGAACGCACGCCGCCATCAGTGACTTGGGCTGCATTTCATGTTCCCCTTCACTCGGTTCTCTTTCGTTGAAGTATCAGCCGGGCCGGATCGGCGAACCGGACGCCGGGCAGTACGATCAGACCGTCCTTGCCCGTCGTGATCCGGCCCTCCTGCTGTTGTCCCTGTTTGACGGGGACGACCTTCCAGGCCACTTCCTCGCCTGCTTCGGGCTGGAACTTCTGCGTGTTGCGGACGGTCACGTCACAGTCGACGCTACCCGCGTAGGTTACTTTGCGGGCCGAGTAGATGGTCATCTCCAGGCGATTCTCCGTATCGACGATGTCTTCCGGATCCCAGCGCGGGCGCGTGTTGAGCCGACCGCCGCTGCCGTATCCCCGTTTGCCTGTGGTGAACTGGCCGGCCGGCCCGAAGAACTCGGGATTGGGATGATGGCTGCCGGGCTTGCAGCCAAGTACGGGTCGGTCCGAGCGGGGCTCGAACGGTTCCTCCCCCTGCTCGGCGCTGACCGGGAGCGGGTTGAATGCCCTCCCACCCCAAAAGAACGCGCCCATGAAGCCGTTGCCGGTCTCGAGATATGCCTTCATCAGGTCGGTCTGCTGCTTCCAGGTGACGTGCAAGGCGCCGCTGCCGAGCGAGATGTAGGGCACGGTGGTATCCGGATGGGACCTGACCAGCGCTGCCAGGTTCGCCTCCTCCCAGATCGACTTGCCGCTCTCGGCCTCAATACCCCACTCGACCTTGCCCCAGACGGCCTCGAAGGCCGAACGATGCGTCTGCCTGGGTGTCTCATTCTCTCGGCCGTAGTGGCGGTACTGATGCGGCGTCTGCTGCGGATCCGGGTCGGGTGCTGCGTCTGCCATCGCGTAGGCAATCCTACCGGGCCGGTGCAGCGCGTACTGAAGCGCCGCCGTCCCGCCCCAAGTGCCATGTCCGCCGCAGGAAATGCGTCCCCGGTCCGCGCCGTACTCCTTCACGGCCCAGCCGAGCACCGCGTCCACGCGTCTTGCGAAGAAGGGCTTCACGCGTCCCTGTCCGAAGGACCGTAGCGTGCCGAGCGACTCGTGATGACCGTAGCCGTAGGAGCGAAACGGCCCATCGTGCGGCGAAAGGAGCACGGTATCCTGTCGGTGCGGCCAGGGCGGCTTGAGGTAACGCTGCTTGCCGTCGTGGAAGAATACGCTCAGCCGCTTCGCCTTCGCATCGGCGTAGCCCTTGGGCACGAACAGGCCCCAGTTATGGTACCGGTTCGGCAGATTCGCCAGCGGCGGTGCGGCCCACTGGACGTAATGCAGGCGCTCGCCCGGATAGTCGAAAAAGACGGTGACGTCCGGTTTCCCCTGCAGGACCGGCTCGCCGGTTCCCACGGTCTCGGAAACGGCGGTCGACAGGCTATTGGCACTGGTGAAGTCTCGCGTATTCGCAACACCGTCGACGCTCGAAACGACCGCGTAGTAGGACGCACCGGCCTTCGTTGGGTGATGGACGAACATGCCTCTCCCCGGCGGAAGCGGCCTGCCATCCTCGATCGCCAGACGCTGGATGGCTACCTCGCCCATCTCCGGGATGTCCGGCGTGTAACGTTCGAAGTAGTTGTCCCTGGCCAGCGACTTCGCCAGGTCAAGGTCGTCGATGGCCCGCTGCCGATGCAGTTTGATCAACTGGTCCACCGAGCGGCCGAGGACGTTGTAGCCGGACATCGGTCGGACCTCGCCGAGCAACTCGGCCTCGGCGATGGTCCCCGGGCCGATCGGTTGATCGTGCCGGAAGACGAGATAGCGAACGGTTCGGTCGGCATCCATGTTGTCGAGTCGGGCTGTGAGGTCGGCCCAGGAGGGAGACGCGTCTTGCGAGCGGTCGTCAATCTCCTCGAAGGTGATGAAGGTCTGGCCCTTGCGGTGCAGAACCTCGACTCCTTTCACCTGCCGCGGCACGTTTTGCGCCGGCCCTTCATAAGAGATGTTCAGGCAGGTAGCCTGCCTGTCCCAATATGGGCAGGTTTTGACGAAAAAGCCGCCGTTGGGCTTGCCGCCGACCCACTGGCTTACGGCGTCGGTGACATCAAACCGATCGAACCAGGGCGACTTGAGCTCGCGCGGCTTGCCGCTCACTCGGGGTTCGCCGCCGGTTGCGGTCGAAAAGAGAGGGTATACCTCAATGTCGACCAGCGCGGCGTCATCGCGTCCGTCGATCTGCCGGTTTCGCAATAGGAGGAGTTCGGCGCGGTAGACCTTCGCTCCTCGCGGGACGGCGGACAGGTCGAACTGTACGACATCCTGCCGAACCGGGCGTTGCGGCGATACGCCGACTTGCAGCGTCGCCATTTCCGCCAAGGCAGGTCGAGGAAAGAGAACGGCCAGAAGAAGCATGAAACGATAATGTCTCGAACACATGGCGACGAACTCTCCTTTTCGCTGGAGCCTATCGAGGCGATCGTTGCGGACGCCACGGTTGCATCCACCCGTGGCGACGGCAGCCCCATTTTGGCATCTGTGGATTCAAAACGCCACCACGACGTGCGGAAGTGGTAGATAAGATAACTATTGGTAGTGAAGGAATGCCACTCCTTCGAGGGGTCTCTAGCGTAACGTAACCACCGCGAGAGTGGATCAACAGCATTTCGGCCTGGTTTGCTCGGCGTGTCAACCGGGTCGATTGCGGATATGCTGGTAGGTGGTCATGACCTGCAAAGATCACTCCAAACCGATCAGGAGGCTGCCATGCGAAGACTTATTACCGTTCTGCTTCTGCTGACGATGACGGTTTCGGCGTCGGCCGAGGTTCTTTGCCCGCGCGTCACCAGCGAACATAATGCCGACCTTTCTGATCTCGGACGATTCCGACAGTATCACAAGTGGAAGGACAAGAAGGACCAGGAGTTGGCCGTCGCCATCTGGCAATACTTGTGCGACCGGCAGACGGGCCTGTTCCACATGAACACGGTCAACGACGGGCCGGATCCATGGGGCGAGTACTCGACCGTTCGCGATCCCGTGAAACTGATGAACGTCTACAACGTGGGCTACTGTGGCATCTTCGGGCCGACCCTCGACGGCGTGTTCCAGGGCGTCGGATTCGAGGACGGCCGGGCTTTCGGCGTCCCCGGGTGGAATCATTGCACGACCGAGGTCTGGTACAACGGCGGCTGGCACTACTTCGATCTCGATGTCCGCGGGGCCTTGATGAAGCCGGACGGGACCATCGCCAGCGTGGCCGAAGCGCAAACGGATCGCGACCTGTGGGTGAACCCTCAGCGGAAGATCGAACCCTTCTTCCCGAAAGATGGAGACAAAGCGAAAGTGTTCGAAATCTACCGAGACAGTCGCATCGACCACTTCTACCGCTGGTTCCAGATGGGCCACGTCATGGACTTTCGGCTGCGGCAGGGCGAAACATTCACGCGATGGTGGCGACCGCAGGGCGGGCGGTGGCATCATCTCAATGCCTACAACACGGGTTTCGTCCGCGCACTGCTCGAAAAGGACCCCATCGGATATAAGTCGAACCACCCCGAGTTCTCCGTCTGGACTCAAGGCAACGGGCTATGGCAATACGAGCCGAACCTGACCGCCGCCAGCAGTGACTTCCGCGATGGTGCCCGGAGCGTGAGAAACCTTCGGCCGGGCAGCGAGGGGCTGACTCTCCTGGCCGACGGCACCGGCGAGGCAGTGTTCGAGGTCTTCACGCCCTGGATCATCGTTCCCAAGGTTGGAAACCTCGACGACGAAAGCGACGACACCGAGGCGTCGATCGTCACGCTCGACGCGGCCGGACCGGCGACCGTGTTGGTCTCGCTCGACCACGGCAAGACATGGAAGCAAGTGGCGACGGCCGGGCGCGGCAAAACGGCTGTCGACCTGAGCGAGTGGGTCAAGGGGACGTACGGCTTTCTGCTGAAGCTCCAGACTGCGGGCCGGGCGGACGAACTGGTGTTGCGTCGGATGACGATCGAGACGTGGGTCCAGGTTGCGCCGATCAGCCTCCCGCGACTCGTCAGCGGCGAGAACCGATGCAGCTACGAAATGGGCGATCGCTACGGCAAGCCGACCATGCCGATGCTCGTGGCGCCCAACGTCGCCGATCCGGAAGACCTGGAAAAGTACGTGGTCGAGATGCCTGAGGACCACGACGTTCAGCGCAAAACGGCTCGCATTCGTGGCGACGTGATCTTGAAACTCGAAGCGCCCGAGAACACGACGATCGCCTGGTTTACGGCCGGCGCGTGCTTCAACACTTACCAGAACCAAGGGGCAAAAAACACCGATAACCGCATTGCCTACGCCGTCGATGAACCAACGAACTTTCGGGAGATCTACAAAGCCGCCGTGCCGACGTGGGTCAACCACTGGCGCTACCAATGGGACGAAGATGTCCGCCTCGACGAACCGGCGAAGGTCGTGTTCGTGAAATACACGGGCAAGCCGGGAGTCAACGTGCTCAGGGCAACCGTTCACTTGAAGCCGGAGAAGACACCCCAGGGCGCCGTGCGGATCACCCACGCCTACAAGGTCGGCGATAGGCTCGTCGAGAAGGTCGTCGAGATGCAGCAACCCGACGACTACACGATCGACGTGGACGGCGAGCCGGAGAACGTTTTCATCCGGATGGCCGTGCCGTCGAGGGCGAACTGAGAATCGCGAACTGAATGGTGACCGTCAAACAGTAACCGCCACATTCCTGGAGGAAACGAATCGATGAAAGAGCACTTACTTCGATCACGGACAAGTTGTCGACGAACCCGGGCCGTTGCCGTCCTGATCCTGGCGCTGGGCATCCCGGCACTGGGTGCTGCCGGCGTCGCGCAAGCTCAGTCGACCGGCCCTGACAAGAAGGTCTGGGTTGCCGCCATGAAGCAGACGCACGCGAAGTTCACCGGCGAGAAGGGCGTATTCGCTCAGTTCGGCGATTCGATTACCTGCTCGAAAGCATTCTGGTTTACGATGCGGTATCACGCCGAGAAGGGGCCCGCGGAAATGGTCCAGGCGTTCCGGTCGGTCGACGACTACATGCTCGAGGATTGCTGGGATCGCAAGGGTCCCCAATACGGCAACCAGGGTCGGATGACGATCCGCTGGGCGCATGAGAACGTGGATACCTGGCTTAGGACGCTCAATCCCGAGGTCGCCAACATCATGTTCGGCACCAACGACCTGGGCTCCCTCGACGTTGACGAATACGAAACGAAGACGCGCCAAGTCGTACAGAAGTGCTTGGACAACGGCACCATCGTGATTCTCAACGCCATTCCGCCCAAGCACGGCCGGGCCGAGAAGGCGGCCGTCTTTGCCGATGCGGTTCGCAAAATCGCTCGCGAGTTGAAAGTCCCCCTGGTCGACTATCACGGCGAGATCCTCCGTCGACGCGGTGATGACTGGGACGGGGCAATGGAAAAGTTCAGCAAATACCACGGGTATGACGTGCCTACGTTGATTTCCCGCGACGG
>JAZFUB010000016.1:0-3424 GCA_036447015.1 Thermoguttaceae bacterium
CCGCGCGTTTTGAACCGCTCTGGTCGGCGGGAACGCGCGGGGCAAGCCCCGCCGCTAAACACGGTTGCCGCCATCGCTGCCATCGCATAGACTGCGATTATCCGCTCCCGCATTATGTTGGCCACCCCGGATCCGAACTCCATGTCCGCCGATGACGTCGCTTTGACGGCTGCCCGCCGAAGAATTCGGGCAGCCTACGACCCCGAACTGTTTGCCGAAACCGGTAACAAACTGGCCGAGCTGCTCTCGGATCACATGGCACACGTCCAGGCGTCCGGCTCGGCCGTGTTGAACTGGAACGAGGCCGAGCAGAACATTGCGTATGCCGAAGCCACGTTGACTGAAGGCGAGGTGTCCGACGCCGACACGCTCTTGGAGCGTTTCGGTCGACTGGTTCGTGCGATGCTCGACCGGGGACACAACCTGCACGACCCGCGTTACATCGGCCACCAGGTGCCCGCTCCCGTGCCGATCGCCGGTTGGTTCGATGCGGTCGGGTCGGTGACGAACCAGGTGATGGCCATTTACGAGATGGGCCCTTTCGCCTCGTCGGTCGAACAGGCCATGGTGCAGCGATTGGGCGAGCGGATCGGTTGGCAGGCGGACACGTTCGCCGGAGTGGTCACGCACGGCGGGTCGCTGGCCAACCTGACGGCCCTGTTGACGGCGCGGAACGTTGCGTTGGGCGATGTCTGGGAGAACGGAATGGCCGGTGGCAGGACGTCGAAGGAGACTCCGGTCCTGGTGGTCCACGCCGAGTCGCACTACTCGGTGGTTCGAACGGCAGGCATCCTCGGCCTGGGGACTCGCCAGATCGTCCGTGCCGAGTTGGACGACTTCGGACGCATCGATCCGGTGCGACTCGACGAGGCGCTCGGCCGGCTACGGGCCGAGAACCGACCGATCGTCGCGGTGGTCGCTTGTGCTTGTGCCACGCCGATCGGCGCGTTCGATCCGCTGGTTCCGATCGCTGACGTCTGCCGTCGCCATCAGGTCTGGCTGCACGTCGACGCGGCCCATGGCGGATCGGCCTGCTTGAGCCGAAAACATCGCCACCTGGTCGAAGGGCTCGATCGGGCCGACAGTATTGTTTGGGACGCCCACAAGATGCTCTTCGTCCCCGCTCTGTGTGCGTTCGTCTTCTACCGCGACAAGGAGCATCGTTTCGAGGCGTTCCGCCAGGACGCCCCGTACCTGTTCGACCCGTCGGCCCCCGGGTTGGCCGAGTTCGACAGCGGGCTGAAGACGGTCGAATGCACGAAGCGGGCCGCCGCGTTCGGGCTGTGGGGCGTTTGGTCCCTGTTCGGCGAACAACTTTTCGCCGACATGGTCGACGTCACGTTCGACATGGGCCGCGTGTTCCACGAGAAGCTGGCCGAGGCCGAAGACTTCGAACCGTTGCACGTCCCGCAGTGCAACATCGTGGTCTTTCGCCACATCCCCGACGAACTCCGCGGCGCCCCGCCCGAGCGGCTCGGCGAGTTTCAACTCGAGCTGCGCCGCGCGATCATCCAGTCGGGCGAGTTCTACATCGTGCCGACCCAGCGGGACGGCATCGGGGCCCTACGCACGGTCATCATCAATCCGTTGACCACGCCGGAGCACCTTGATGTGCTGATGGAGACGCTTCGGGAGAAGGGACGGATGCTGCTAAGACTCTGACCCAAGGAGAGCCGATCCTGTGCGTAAAACCGACCCCAACGGGGTCCAACACAAGCACAAACGATGTTGTAAAAAGGGGCGGGATATTGTTTAAGCTTGCCAATCGCCCCTTCGGGCTTAAAACCTCGACGGGCATCCCTCACGCTGTAGAATCTTGGGCACCTTGGCTCCCCTCGTCCAGGCCCAACGCTCGGGTGCCATGCGTCAGTCTTTCTTCTTTTTCCCCTTCGCGGCGCGGGGTGCCCTCGGCGGATAGGGGACTCCGTTGAGGTAGTTCAGCCGATCGTCCATGTCGGCTCCTTTGGTGATCGGTTTGAAATCCGACCGCTCGACCGGATACCGGCCCTCGAAGAAGTCGCGGAAGAGGACGATCGAGTTGAGCGCTTCGGTGGCCACGACCGGATCCTGGGTGGTGTTGACGATCTGGGTGAGAACCGGCTGGGGGTTCCGCCCGCCGATCAGCCCGAGGAATTCGACCGCCCGAACGCGGACGATCTCTTGGTCGTCTTTCAGAAGCCCTTCGACGCGGTCGGCCAACTCGGCCGCTTCCTTGCCGAAGGCACTGCAAACCATCGCCGCCCAATAACGAACCATCGGATTGTCGGACTTCAGCGCTGCGAGGAGTTGCGGCTTGGCGTTCTCGTAAGGAAGCAGTGCCAGATCGGCCGTATCGACGAGCTTCGCGATCCGGGCCTTGTGACTTTGGCCGAACGCGACCGGATTCTCCATGGCGTGATTGACCAGGTAGCTCTCGGGATAGAAGCTCAGGTCGGGCATGCCTTTGACTCTCTCCTGCATTCGAGCACGCAGATCGGCCAGTACCTCGGCGTACCGCGGATCGCCGGCCAGATTTTTGACTTCATGCGGGTCGGCTTCGACGTCGAACAGGGCCTCGACCGGCTTGGGCTGGAAAAACTGAAGCTGCGGACCGCTGAGTTTTCCGGCTTTGAAGAGTTCACGCCACTGCTTGTAGGCGAGCATCTTGTAGCGGTAGTTGTTCTGCAAACCGTCGGGCAGGTACGGCTGGTAGCTGCGAACGTACTCATACTTACCTTTGCGCAGCGTGCGGACCAAGTCGTACTTTTCATCGAACCGATCGGCATAGCCGAAAGCCTCATCGCGACTGTTCACCTCGTCGATCGAGACGCCTTTGCCGAGAAACGGCTTGCCGTCGATCTGGTTCGGCAGTTCGATTCCAGCAAGCTGAAGGACCGTGGCACCGAAATCGATGAAGCTCACGAATCCGTCGACCCGACTGCCGGGCTGCGCATCGACCAGGTGTCTGAACTTTTCCGGAACGCGAATGACCAGCGGCACGTGCAATCCCGACTCGTAGGCATAGCCTTTGCCGCGAGGGAGCACGCCGCCATGGTCGCCAAAGTAGAAGATGAACGTCTCCTCCAGCAGACCGTCCTCTTTCAGCTTGTTGACCGTACCGGCAACGATCTGGTCGATCGCAGCGATCCGGTCGAGGTATCGGGCATGCGTGTAGCGGAACAGCGGTGTGTCGGGAAAATAGTCGGCCAATCGTACCGAAGCCGGATCGGTCACCGTCTCCTCGTTCTCGAACGTCCCCTGGTTGAAGTGCAGCGAACCTTCGTGCGACGCCCCGTGCGACTCCATGTGAAAGAACGGCTGCGAGCGGTCCGCCCGATTGCGCCAGGAGGCTTTGCTCGAAGACTCGTCCCACACGCCCGGGCCCTCAATGGCGTTGTAGTCTTTCTTCGAATTGTTCGTCGTGTAATAACCGGCGTCGCGAAGG
>JAZFUB010000017.1:0-3658 GCA_036447015.1 Thermoguttaceae bacterium
CACGTCGTGTTCGGCCGCGTGATCGAGGGGATGAACGTCGTCAAGGCGATCGAGGCCCAGGGATCCCGCAGCGGCAGGACGGCCAAACCGATCGCAATCGTCGACTCGGGCGAGCTCAAGAAGAAGCCAAGCGGCTCCACGACACGTTCGCAATGATCACGCTGGTCTGAATCCTCAATCCGGTCGATGCCTTGGTAACATCAGGACTGCATCGGTTGCCGGGCAAAGGGGGGGTAAAGGCTGGGAATTGCCCGAGTTAGGGTGATACGGTCGCCACGTTCCCGCCTGGAAAAAACTCCGTGACCTGCCGTGCGCGGTTGGCCCGGTTGGCGTCTATGTGATTGGGGACGGAAACATCGCCCCAAAACAGCCGCCAACAAAAAGTAACAGTAACTTGGAGTGCCGACCATGTTCTATCGAATCACCCACCACGAAGACCGCCGGTATCTGGTGCTTCCCACCCTGTCTTCAATCGGCTCGCTGGACGAGATCTACGCGACTCGCACAGCAGCCCAAGCCGTAGCTGACCGGCTCAACGGCATACCGCGCGAGATGCTTCGCGGCCAAGGCGCGAAGACGGCAACCTGCGAGTCCGCTCTGTCTGCGTAGGTTTTCTTCCCGGCTGCGTGCGGTCGATTGACACGTGCCGTCCCGTTCTGTAGTAACGCAGGTCAGGCACCCCTGTGCCTGACAACGCTGGCCCAAACCACGACGAGTCGTCACGTCGACGGTGGATAGCAATACTTGGTGTCAGGCACGGGGGTGCCTGACCTACGTGCTTCGGCTTGTTTCGGTCGTGCGACGTGCAAGCTCCGGGCGAAGAGGCACTGGCGAAACGCCAGTGGCACGCCATGTCGCTATCGAATGGCAACGGGCTACTCGGCAATCCGATAACAGACAACCGACTTCATCCCGCGGATATACATTCGGCCGTTGGCGATCGTCGGTTGTTGGGGGCGGCCTAGCTCGACGTTCAGCCGTAGGCGGCCCAATTCTTGGAACTTCTCTCGGCTGGCTTCGGCCAACACCAGTTCGTTTTGGGCGGTGATTGCGAAAATCAGCCCGTCGGCCACCACCAGGTTCTGACTGTTCGTCCACTGCCTCGATGCGTCTTTCCATAGCAGGCGACCGTCGGCGAAGTTCGTGCAGTGCAGAAAACCGGCCGCGCGGTTGCCGCCGAAACCGAAAACGGCGTCCCGGTACACGGCCACGGTGTTGAAGTTGTTCGTCTGCAACTCGGTGCTGACGTAGACCTCCTCGTAGGTGATCTTTCCGTCGGCAGCCTTCATCTGAAGACACGCGGAGAAGTTTTTGCCTTGGCCTTCGCCGGCACAGACAAACAGCCGCGAGCCGACGGCCACCGGGGTACTGACCATGCCGATGATGATCGGGGCCGGGTAGTCGTATCGCCACATGATCCGGCCCGTCGTGGCGTGGATCCCGAGGACCTCCCTCGTTCCGTAGGTTGCTACAATCACTTGCGGTATGCCGTCGACGACCTGGTAGGTCAGCGAGGCGGGCGCGCCGAGTTCCCTTCCCGTTTCCGATTCCGGCATGGCGACGCTCCAGCGCAGCTTGCCCGTCAACTTGTCGAGCGCCACGAGAACCACGCGGTCGGGATTGTCGGCCGCGACGTACAGCGTGTCGCCGACGACCAGCGGCGTGGAGGCTTCGGTGCCCCAGAACGACTCGTCGACGCGCCAGAGCTCGGTGCCGTCGGTTTTCAGACAAACGATCGGGCAGCACATGTCCCACACGTCGGTGTTCGTGGCATAGGGAATGAAGTAGACGCGATCCTCGTCGACGACCGGCGAAGTGACCGGCCCGCTGGTGAAGTGGCGATTCTTCCGGGGAATGAGCAGGTGTTTCCAGAGGGTCTTGCCGGTGTCCGGATCGAGACAGACGGCCCACTGTTTGTCATCCGTTTCGGCGGCCGTAAAGGCGCGGCCGTCGGCCTCGACGACTGCGCTCTTGCCCCATCCGATCTCGCTGCTCCAGAGTTCCTCGGGCCCGTCGGCATCCCAGCGGCGCAGCAGTCCCTTGGCGTCGTACACGCTGTTGCCGTTGTTGGGAAGGAATCGCTCCAGATCCCCACCGTTCGAGTCCCCACCGTTCGGCGTTTGGGCCGCGGCGGTTGTGGTCCTCCCCAAAAAGCTCGGCATCCAGTTTGCCGCAATGAGCACGAGCACAGCCGTCCGCATCGATTTGCCTTGCATTGTATTTTCCTTTGTGTCGTCGTTGTGGAGTACTTCTCCAGATCCCTACTTCTCCAGATCCTCGTGCTCTTCCTTCATGATCCGTGCCATGTCGGCAACGATATCGGGATGTTCTGAGGCCAGGTTCTGTTGTTCGGCAATGTCCGTGGTAATGTCATAGAGTTCAATCGGGCCGTCCGGATTTTTGAAGGTGTTCAGGCGGATCCCCTTGAACTTGCCCTTGAGCACGGCCTTCTTGCCGCCACCCTCGTAGAACTCCCAGAAGAGGTGCTCGTGTTTGCCCTGCTCCCCCTTGCCCAGCAGTGCCGGGACCATCGATATTCCGTCTGTCTTCGGGCAGTCCACGCCGGCCAGTTCGGCCAGCGTGGGCATGATGTCCTGGAACGCCGAGACATGGCCGCTTTCTCTGCCCGGTTCGATGACGCCCGGCCATCTGGCGATTGTGGGAACTCGAATACCGCCGTCATAGAGATCCCTTTTCATGCCGCGGAGTTGCCCGTTGGAATCGAAGAACTGCATATTGTGCCCGCCTTCCTGGTGCGGACCGTTGTCGCTGGTGAAGATCACCAGCGTCTTTTCTTCCAGGCCGGTCTCTTCCAGCTTGTCGAGTATCTCCTTGACGTACCCGTCGATATAGCCGATCATGGCGGCGAAACCCTTTTCCGAGTCGGGCCAGTCCTCATCGGCAAACTGGCCGTACGATGGAACCTCCATGCCTTTACTGCCGCCTTCGTTGTTGGCGTGGGGTATGTTCAGAGCGTAGTAGAGGAAGAACGGCTTCTCCTTGTTCCTGTCGATGAACTGGATGACCTCTTTCTGGCAGAGGTGCGGGACGAAGTCGACCTTCTTTTCGGCGACGCCGGCACCGGCAGGCACGTTGCGTGTCTTCCATCTCTCTTCCCGTACGTTTCGCAGCGTGACTTCCTGGCCGTTTTTGACGATAAACTCGGGGTAGCAGTTATGGGCATGATTCATGCAGACATAGCCGTAGAAGTAGTCGAATCCGTGCTCGTTCGGGTCGTCCAGGCCCGGTCTTCCCACTCCCCATTTGCCGATACAACCGGTGCTGTATCCGGCTCGCTTCAGTACCTGTGCCACGGTAATGTCGTCTTTGCGGAGCTTGACGTTCCCGTTGGAACGGACTCGGCAGTGGCCCGTATGGAGACCGGTCATGAGAACGCATCCCGACGGGGCGCATACGGTAGAGCCCGCGTAATGGTTGGTGAAGCGAATCCCACCGGCAGCCATCGCGTCGAGGTTCGGTGTCTCGAGCTTCTGCTGTCCGAAACAACTCGGATCGCCGTATCCCATATCGTCGACGAGGACGTAGATGATGTTTGGTTTGGTCGCCGCTGCGGCCTTCGTCGTCACCGGTAGCATCAGTGCCAGGGTGCCCAGCGCGGCACCTACGAGGAAGTTGCGTCTTTTCATATCGATTTCTC
>JAZFUB010000018.1:0-13881 GCA_036447015.1 Thermoguttaceae bacterium
ATCGCTTAACCGCCATGGGAATCGATGTCGAGAAGATCAAATCCTGCCTCCCCGACGAGGTGCCCCCATGACATACAGCGTTCCAATCAAACCACTTACGACATACAGCCACCCCAAAGTGGCGCTGTCCTACTAACAAACCAACACGAAACCATGCTCCCCGAACTGACCCAAGAAGACTTGTCGGCCGGACTGGACACGATCGTCAGCGAGTTTCTCGACCGTGCCCATATCGGGCGGCCGCCGGTCGACGCCACCGAGGGGGCTCGCGTGTTGGACATTATCGTGGCGATCGACGATCGACAGTCGGGGCGTGCGCGATACGTACGGCGAGCCGGCTATCGGGCCGCTCGCCCCAAGGCGACGATCCTGTTGAGCCCCGATCCGCGGCCCGAGCGTCGGCAATGGGCCGTTGCCCATGAAATCGGCGAGCACGCGGCCCCCCGGATTTTCGCGCTGCTGGGCATCGATCCGCGCGAGACGTGCCCCGACGCCCGGGAACAGATGGCCAACCACTTGGCCGGCCGGTTGCTTCTGCCGACCGAGTGGTTCGCCTCGGACGCGGCCGGTTGCCATTGGGACCTGATCGCGTTGAAACGCCGCTACACGACGGCCAGCCATGAACTGATTGCCCGACGAATGCTCGAGTGTCGGCCGCCGGTCATCATCAGCATCTTCGACCATGGGCAACTCTCTTTTCGCCGCAGCAACGTCCCCGGCCGGGCACCGCCCCTGTCACCGATCGAAACCGCATGCCGTCGGACAGTCCACGACGCCAACCGACCCGAACAGTGTTTCGACGGACTGCGAACCGTGCAAGGCTGGCCGGTCCACGAAGAAGACTGGAAGCGGGAAATCCTTCGTGCCGAAGTCGACGAAGAAGAGTGGTAGCCCAGCGGCTAACAGTTGATCGCATCCAACTGCCAGAAGAGATCGTCCACCAGCAGCGGCTTCGACAGCACCGCCGCCGCCCCGGCCGACAGGGCCCGGCGTTGATCTTCGATCCGTGGGAAGTCCAGCAGCGCGATGATCGGCACGTTCGGTGCGCCGGGCAACGGACTGACTGCTGTGGTCAGGTCCTTCAAGGCGACCCACTCTTCGGCACGGCAATCCGTACCGTCGAACAGCACGGCCACGGCTCCCTCGACCCGAGCCGGACGTGGCGGCCGCAGCCAGACGGTCGAGTGGCCACGTGCCCGGCAGGCGGAAGAGAGCCAGTCCTGCATCTCGTAACGTGGCGTGAAAATGGCGATCAGGCCCTGTCCTGTTTTCGCAGTCGGCCCCTCGGCCGCCAACAGCAACCGCTCCTCGTCGGTCGCCGTGATCGGCAGTGCCCAGGTGGAACACGCTCCTTGCCGCATTTGAGAGAACTGCTGATCGCAACCGGCGGGCCATTGGTGCCAATACAATCGCAACGTCGCGGGCCACGGTTTGCCGGTCCGCATCTCGCCTTCGCACCAACTACCCAGCAGGCCCACGATCCGAGCCAAGGGGGCCAAACGCCGGAGCCGGTCGACCGCTTCGTGCGAGAACTGGGACGGATAGGCCTGGGCCAAGACGATCACTTCCGGAGCGATCCGGCCGTCGCGCAACGCATTCTCGGCCGATGTCGCATCGCCAACACAGATCACGCAACCCGACACATCAAGCGCAGCCCGGGCCTCGCGGAACTCAGACCGCTCAGCGTCGCCGACGAACAAGACGGGGATTTCCGGCATTGCGGTGCTCATGAAGTAAAACGGGAACGAAAAAGGGGGACCGGCTTGTCGCCACAAAAAGACGATGTCCCAATCCTGTTCGGCTCCCTTGACGCAACCTGGACCAGGACAGTCACCTGTCAAAACTAAAGACTCCCGACCACTTTACCCCCCCCAGTTGCACCACCCTCTTTAATCCCTCACAACAGTCCTTACGGTCCCTCAGCGGGAGACTCCACGAGCTTGAACAGCTTCTTCATCGCCTTTGCAGCTCCGCTAGAAATGACAGGGCCGCGAATCTCGGCGTGCCCTGGGTCATTTTCGTCATTGACGGGCACGACATCAAGGCCGAGCAGATTACCATTGCCGTCTCTCGCAGCGCGAATCTGGCCAGCCGTCACTTTCGCGATCCTGCTTTCGGCGACAGCCTCGGGCTTATCCAGTACGCCTGCCATATCGACGGCGACCGCCCGGTACACAGAAATCCCGAGTTCATCGCGGCGGAGCTTGAAATTGCCGCTGCTGATTCGGTCCGGCGGCTCGAACCAGGGCGATCCCGGAGGGATTCGGCGGTAGAGAACTTCATCGTCAGCAATCGTCCGTTCCGACACAGTGCATCCTTGGCGTCAGTTGCTCTGTCACTGAAGAGTTCCCACCCTGCGGATGTAACCCAGCACTGGCTCCAGCGATTCGTCCTCGAAGACGTTGCCGGTCTCTTCCACGCCCGCGGCATCGTCGCAGTAGAGATAGGTTGCCGCCCGCTCTGCCACTACTTCCAACTCGAAGTACCGGTCTCCGGCTTCCCACTCGAACTGCACGCCACCGTCGCGAGTTGGGTTGACGTGTGGTCTTGGCAGGCCCGCGTACTCGCACAGACAGCCGAGCAATCCCCGCCCGGCCTCCAGCTTGTTCGTGTCCGGCGATGGTGCGCCATGAGAGTCCCAGCCTGCTTGAAGGCCCTTGATCGCTTGAAGCTGCTCTACCGCCTCCTCCCACCAATCACAACGAATGGAACGTTGCATCGGGGCGGCGCGGTCTTGGATCGTCTCCGGGGCCGGCCGATCAGGGCGGTCGTCGAGTGACTCCGGATATTCAACCATGTCTGCGGTCACGGTATACTCGGAACTCATTGTATTCTCTCCCAAACTTGGTGCATTTCCGGGCGAGTCAGCGAAGCAAAGCCACGCACCACCCACTCGTGTCCTAAGTCGATCGCACTTAACGCACTGGTCAAGTCCCGAGTCTTGAGTTGTCCTCGGGCAGTCAAGTCGAGATGCAACGCCTGTCGCTTGTCTTTTCGCACCACTGGCTTAAATGTCGCGTTCAGCCGACCGGCATTCTCTGGCATCGGGAACGCAAGGCTGAATGTCAAATTGTCTGGCGAGTGGAGAAAGTCGTCACTGAACTGGTTTGTCCAGACGGTCAGTGTTTTGGCAACCGCTGGCCCAACGTTGTCGAGGCCCTCATAGTCGATATGGTTGACGTAAGTGACGCACCAGGACGTCGGTTCAAGTTGACCAATCCCTTCTTTGCGGAAGAAGTCTTCGACCAGCCTCAGTTGTTCGCCGAACTCTTGCCGTCTCTCCGAGTAGGGCCGATAGGCTGCATCGTCGTCCGTCTTTAGCCAGTTGGCGAACAGAGCGTCCTTCTGAATTTGAATGACGTGCTCGCCGTTCTCCGACGCCACCCAAAGACGTGGGGCCGGAAGGCGATCGGAAACCTGCCAGCGGAGAGCCGGCGGAGCCAGACGCTCTTCCCCAAACCGTTCCTGGACCGCCTCGACCAGGGGCCGTTCTTCCAGTTTCGAGAACCGCTCACGGAAGCAGCGCTCCCAGAGCAGCCCTTGGTAAACCGAGTTGAACTTCTCCAACGGGCGGAAGTGGACCCCCAGGACGGTCTCAACGACCGGCGGCTTCTGGAAGCGTGGTAGTTCCTTATTGCTGTTGGTCATATCGTCTAATGCTATGCTCTGCAAAAACTTAGGTCAAGTACGGAAGGCTTGTTGCGACCGGGGAAGCCGTCCGAAACAGGGTCATTTTCGCCAGTATCGTCGGCAACGTCGACACAGACCATCGCCAATGTACCCCATAGGGGGATCGCTTCAAGGTGAAACACGTCGGTTGCCACTTCCGGTACGTTAAGGTCTTTCTATCGGTACGCGGTCAATGCCTCTACAGTTTGCCTATGGCAAACTTTTTCTGGCCGGCTGGTTTCTGCGACGAACAAGACGGGGATGTCGGGCATATGGCAGTGCGGTCCTTCATACTCGTACAGGAATTGTCGAGGGCGGATGATCCATTACAGGCTCTTCTCCGCATTGACGATCATCGCTCGGGCGGCCACGGCATCTGGCGATTCGCGTAGCCCTTCGAGCAAGTCCGGTTGCGTCAGCACACGGCTCAGGCGTGCCAAGGTCCGTAGATGGCCCCGGTCGTCGATCGAACAGACCAGGAAGAAAATGTCGGTCATCGGTCCGCGCCCGCCGAAGGGTATGCCCGTGTTCGTGCAGCCGAGTGCCACGAACGGTTGGCCGAGAATCCGCGGCATCGGGCGCCTCGGGTGCAACAGGGCGACGCCGTTTTCCAACGCGGTCGGGGCCATCTCCTCGCGCTGTCGGACCGCCTCGGCCAGTTTGTCCGGATCCCAGAGCAGCCCGGTCTCGGCCGCCAGATCTACCATCTTGGTGATGACCGAGCTGCGGGTGCGTGCCTGAAGCGGCACGGCGACGGCTTCGATCGAAAGCAGTTCGGCGAGCGAGATTTCCCGGGATTCCGTGTTGGGGGCCGAACGCTCGAGGACATCTTCGACTTCGGCCAGTTTCTCCTCGTCCGAGAGCCCGATGCGGTCTTCGAGCCAATGGTGGATTTCCGCTCGGGAGAATCGCCACTCACCGCTCACCTTGCGCCCGGGCAGTTTGTCGCGATCGGCCAGCCGGACGACCTGTGGCGGCGTCAGATGCAAATAGGCGGCCAGGCTGTCGATATCGAAGTCTGTGTGGGGCATGAACTTGGGCAGCAATCAGGGGGGACTGTGGGATGGCGGGACTCTGAACAAGGCGGTACGATTTCTCGCCCCCTTGCCTATTCTCTCCTTCCAATGTCCCCGATTCGCGTGTGCTTGTCCAGGCCGATCGGCGTTCGTCGCCGGACGATCCGACGACCGGCGGGAATTTCCGCCTTGACAGGGGGCCGAAAATTCGGACAATCCGGCCTCTCTGGATGGACTCGAATCAACAGACCCCTTTGGGCATGGAGGCCCGTGGTCGTGCAAACTCTTCCCGGTTTGGGAATTCGCCTCAGTCTGCGTAAGTTGTTGCCCGAAGCCGAGTTCCTCGGCGACGGCGACATCGACGATATCGGCGTAAGCCACTGCACGGGCGACTCGCGACGCGTCCAGCCGGGCGATCTCTTCGTCGCGATGGCCGGCAGCCGAGCGGACGGGCACAATCACGCAACACAGGCCGCCGCAAGGGGTTGCGTGGCCGTGTTGGCCGAGCATCCCATCCCCGATCTGACCGTGCCGGTCTGCATCGTCCCCGACACCCGAACCGCCTACGGGCATCTTTGCCACGCCTTGGCCGGATCGCCCAGCCAAGAGTTGAAGGTCATCGGCATTACCGGGACCAATGGAAAAACGACCACCAGTTGCCTGCTGGCCAGTGTGTTAATGAAGGCAGGACACAAAGTCGGGCTGATAGGAACTCTGGGCTATTTCGACGGCGACGACGTCGAAGATGCCACGCTGACCACGCCCCCGGCCGATCGGCTCGCATCGTTGATGGGCCGCATGGTCCGCCACGGTTGCTCGCATGCGGTGATGGAGGTGTCCAGCCATGCCCTGGACCAGGCACGCGTGGCCGGCATCCATTTCGACGCGGGCTGTGTGACCAACGTCTGCCGCGATCATCTCGACTATCATGCTTCGCTACAGGATTATCGCAACGTGAAGTCGAAGCTGTTCGACTATCTGCCGGCCGAAGGATTTGCGGTCATCAATGCCGACGATCCGACCTCGACCGGCTACCTTCGTCGGATCGACGGACCGGTGCTGACCGTCGGGATGCGCTCGGCCGCCGAGATCACGGCCGTGATGGTCGAACAGTGCGTCAGCGAACAGACGTTTCTGTTGACCGCCGGTAGCGAGTCGGTGCCCGTACGAACGAAGATGATCGGCACGCATCATGTCTACAACTGCCTGACGGCTGCGGCCGCCGGTTTGGTCTGCGGGGTCGATCTACCGACGATCGTCCGCGGCCTCGAAGCGGTCGAGCACGTTCCCGGCCGGCTGGAACGGATCGAATGTGGCCAACCATTCAGCGTGTTCGTCGACTATGCCCACACGCCGGACGCCTTGACCGGCTGTCTACAGGCGCTGCGCGACGTGGTTTCCGGGCGATTGATTTGCGTTTTCGGATGCGGCGGCGATCGCGATCGGCAGAAACGCCCGTTGATGGGTCGGGCCGTCGAACAGGGAGCCGACGTGGCCGTGGTGACGACCGACAATCCACGAACCGAAGAGCCTATGGAAATCATCGCCGACGTGCTCGAAGGTTTTGAGGACCTGGCCCGGGCCGAGGTCGTCGAGGACCGTTCCGAGGCCATCCGCTGGGCGTTGGCTACCGCCAAGCCGGGCGATTGTGTGTTGATTGCCGGCAAAGGCCACGAAGACTACCAAGTGATCGGCGAAGAACAGATTCCGATGAGCGATGGCGAAGTTGCCCGCGACTGGCTCTACGAAGTGCAGCCGTTCGCTACGTCCTAGTCGACAAAGTGTAGGTCAGGCTGTGCCTGACATGGACAACCAACTGTTTCGCGTGTCAGGCACAGCCTGACCTACCAATATGAAAGGGTTTTCGTTTCGATGAACACGGTTGGCGATCTTCGAACGGCCGTCGACGGCCGGCTATTGACGGAGGCCAGCGGCGAGCAATTCGCCGCGCAGGTCGTCGCGATGCCGGTTGGGCCGATCACGACCGACAGCCGTCGCGTGGAAGCGGGCGACGTGTTTTGGGCGTTGCGCGGACCGAACCATGACGGGGCGAACTTTGCGGTCGAAGCCTTCCGACGCGGCGCCGTCGGCGCGGTCGTCGACAGACGGATCGACGTGCCCGACGACACTTGGGCCGTCGAAGTCGACGACACGCATCAGGCCCTGCGACGATGGGCCGCCTACAAACGGCGCCATTTCCCGGGAACCGTCATCGGCGTGACTGGAAGCGTCGGAAAAACGACCGCCCGGCAAATGATCCATTGCGTGTTGCAGATCCGTCTCAACGGAACGGCCAGCCCGCGAAACTACAACAACCACCTCGGCGTGCCGCTGAGCATGTTCGCCATGCGGCCGGATCACGACTACGCCGTGCTCGAGCTGGGTGCAAACCGTGCGGGCGAAATCGCTTCGCTGGCCCGGCTGTGTGCTCCGAAGGTCGGCGTGATTACCCAAGTGGGCGACGCCCATCTGGGCGGATTCGGCAGCCGGCGAGGCATCGCCCAAGCCAAGGCGGAACTGCTCGCGGAACTGCCGGTCGACGGAAGAGCCATCCTGGGCGACGATCCGTGGCTCCGCTCGGTGGCCGAGCAATGCGACGCGCCGATTACCTGGGTCGGGGAGAGCAGCGACTGCGATTTCCGGGCGACCGACATCCAGAGCGAGCACGGGCGGTTGAGCTTCCTCGTGGCCGGGCACAAGTTCTGCGTGCCGGTGTGGGGACGTCATCACCTGATCGCCGCACTGCTGGCCGTCGCGACCGGACGGAGCATGGGCTTCGATTTCGACGAGATGGCCGACGCTCTGGAAGACTTTCAGCCGATGGCCATGCGATGCGAAGTTCGAGAAATCCGCGGTGCGACCGTGATCAACGATACGTACAACTCCAGCCCCACCGCCATGCAAGCCGCGTTGGAGCTGATCGGCGATTTCGATGCCTCGGGACGCCGAATCGTCGTCTGCGGCGATATGGCCGAGTTGGGCGAAACGGCCCCGGCGCTACATTGGCAGATGGGTCGCCACGTCGTGCACGACGGGCGGGCCGAGCTGCTGATCGCCTGCGGGCAATTCGCTCGGCACGTGACGGCCGGAGCACGGGCCACCGGCATGCCGCAAGCCCGGGCGATCCCCTGCCGAGACGTCGACGAGGCGATGCCCCTGCTCGGTCAGGCGATTCTGCCCGGCGACGTCGTCCTGATCAAAGGCTCGCGCATGATGGAAATGGAACGCCTTGTCGCCGCACTGGAAACCTACCCGCAACGCCGCAGCGCGTAACAGTTCGAAACAGATCGTAGGGTGGGTGCTTGCACCCACGCGAAAAAGACCCACAGCAAGGAATCGAAACCGCACAACAACAAAACATTGGTGAGTTCCGTCGTATGTCTCGGGTTTGCGGGAACCCGGACTGCCCTCCCCTCCTTGGGTCGGAGCACATACTTGCCGGCAATCGCGGTAACTGGGTCTACCGCGTCGGCAAGTGCTTCGCGACGGAGCTCAGGACTGAGCGCCGGGGCGGCGCATTTGCGTCGTCCCCGGCGACTCAGGGATTCGGAAATCTCCTCTGTACTACAAACCTCGAACATCGTTAGGAATTCAACAACAAACCACGAAGTACACGAAGGGCACGAAGGAATCAAAGGGGCAGAATCAGCTACTGTTTTCTTCGTGTCCTTCGTGTACTTCGTGGTTTGTTTTCTTCTTTTGGAACTGGCTTCCCTGCAAAACCTGTCTTCCCCAACGTCGGGCAAGCCCGACGGCTAACAATCTGTCTCTCCCACTCTATCATTCTTTCCAATGCTCCTATGGTTGCTCGACCACCTGGCCGTGACGTACCCTGATGTTGCCTTGGCCGCATTGGGAAAGATCACCTTTCGCGCGGCGTTGGCTGCGATGGTCGGCTTCCTTCTGGCCGTGCTGTTGGGACCGCGGTGGATCGAGTGGCTGCGGTGCCGCTTTCGCGAACCGATCAAGTGCGACTCGGCCGAAGTTCGCCGGTTGCATCGGGACAAACAGTTTACGCCGACCATGGGCGGACTGTTCATCGTGGCCGGGCTGATTGCCGGGGTGATCCTCTTCGGCGACCTGGGCAACCCCTATCTGCAAGTCGCACTGCTGGTCGCCGTCGGGCTGGCCGCGATCGGGGCCGTCGACGATCTGGTGAAACTTCGCGGTTCGGGCAACGGCATCTCGGCCCGCACGAAACTGGCCGGACAACTGGCCGTGGCGACCGTCGCCGCAATCTTGATCTATCAACAGCAGGCCACCGTGCCCGACGGGCTTCTGCTGCGAATACCTTTCTCGGCGACCGGCTTTTCGATCGGATTGGGGTTCATTCCACTGGCCGTGCTGGTGATCGTCGGAAGCTCGAACGCGGTCAATCTGACCGACGGGCTGGACGGCCTGGCCGGCGGTTGCCTGATCTTCGCCATAGCTGCCATGACGCTGGTCGCTTATGCGAGCGGGCATGCCGAACTGGCCCAGTACCTGAACCTGCCGAGAATTCCCGGCTCGGGTGAAATGACCATCTTGGCCGGCGGCATGATCGGCGGCGTGTTGGGTTTCCTTTGGTTCAACTGCCATCCGGCCCAGGTTTTCATGGGAGATACGGGCGCGCTGCCGTTGGGTGGGCTGTTGGGGCTGCTGGCCGTCGTTGCCCGACAGGAGCTGCTGCTGTTGATCGTGGGCGGTGTGTTCGTCGTCGAGGCCCTCAGCGTGATCCTCCAGGTCGGCTCGTACAAGTGGCGACGGCGGCGCGTGTTCCTCTGTGCTCCGTTGCATCATCACTTCCAACTGAAAGGCCTGGCCGAGAACAAGATCGTCGTACGTTTCTGGATCGCCTCGGCTCTGTGTGCACTGCTGGGAGTGGCCAGCCTGAAGCTGAACATCAACGAGCCGACGCCCACACCAACGTCAATCTCCACCACGGCGGCAAACACACGATAGAAAAAGTAGGGTGGGCACCGCCCACCAAAAAACTCGTTTAGCAGTCGCCGGCACGGCGACAAAGCGGCCAGACATGCGAACATTCGGAAACCCCACCATGCCCCAACCCCCACGGCACATCGTTCTGACCGGCGGCGGGACCGGGGGCCATCTGTTTCCCGGGCTGGCCGTCGCTCGGCAACTTGTCGGCATCGTCCCCGGCGTGCAAATAACGTTCGTCGGCAGCGGCAAGCGATTCGAACGGGAACACGTCGGCCGCGAGGGCTTCGAGTACGTCGCCTTGCCCTGCCGTCCGTTACCCGGCCGCATACGCGACGCATTTTCGTTCTTTGCCGAAAATGTGGCCGGCTACCTGGCTGCACGGAATCTTCTCGCCGAGCAACGGGTCGCCGCCGTCGTCGGGCTGGGCGGGTTCGCCAGCGTGCCGACCGGCCGGGCAGCCATCAAACATGGCCTGCCGCTGATCCTGCTGGAGCAAAACGCCGTCCCCGGCCGGGCCACGCGGTGGTTGGCTCGCTCGGCAAGTCGCGTCTGCGTCGCCTTTGCCGCGGCACGCTCGAAGCTTCGTTGCCGCGCGGAGATCAACGTAACGGGCAATCCGATCCGCACGGGATTCCGCCGGACGAGAGGCTCCTCAACAAGCTCTCGGGTGCTCGTCCTCGGCGGTACCAACGGCGCCCGATCGCTCAACGAGAACGTGCCTCGGGCGCTGTACAAGATTCGCACGAAGCTCGGCGACCGGCAGATCGTCCATCAGTCGGGCGAGTCGGACCTCGACGCGACACGTCAGCTCTATCGCAAGCTGGGGCTGGCGGCAACCGTCGTGCCGTTCATCGCCAACATGCCCAAGGTCCTCTCGGGTAGCTATTTGGCCGTGTGTCGGGCCGGCGGTACAACGCTGGCCGAACTTGCGGCGGCCGGTCTGCCCGCGATTCTCCTGCCATATCCCCATGCCACGGACGACCACCAGCGCAAGAACGCCGATGTGCTCAGCCATGCCGGTGCAGCGGTGACGGTCGATCCCCGCGAACTGCCCGGCCGAACGGACGACCACCTGGCCCAAACGATTTCGCAACTGTTGGACAGTCCCGAACGATGCGGCCGCATGTCGGCCGCGATGGTCCGCATGGCCCGACCGGGCGCCGCGGCCGAAGTGGCCCACATCGTACTCGAAGCGGCCGAATGCTCAGCCGGCGAGAAGCTGCGGGCGGCAGCGTAGCACGAACCGGGCCGAGATGGTATCATGCCGTTTAGCTGTCGCCGGCACGGCGACTTAACGCTTGAACCCACTTTCGGCCAAGTCGCCGTACCGGCGACAGCTAAACGGTTGGGTGTTGAAATGGTAGCAGTTCAACGCACACCACAACCCCCTCGCAAACGATCATGTTACGCTGGCGACTACTGCTGGGGACACTGCTCATCGGGGCACTGGTTGCCCTTTGTTGGCTCGACCATCTGGCGGTGGTGCCGGGCGTCTGGCTGTTGCCGGTGGCCGTCGCGGCGGCCGTTCTCGCCAGCGGTGAAATCCTCTATTTGGCCGAGGCCGCCGGGATGCGCCCGTTGCCTTGGGCCGTCTATGGCGGAAATGTGCTACTGGTCCTGAGCAACTGGTCGCCGCCCGTCTGTTGCAAGCCGAACCTGTTTTCGGAGGTCGGCCCCATGGCGTGGCCGTTGGCCGCGCTGGGGCTTGGTGTGCTTGCCGTTTTTCTCGGCGAAATGCGACGCTACAAGAAGCCCGGCTCAGTGGTCGTCAACCTGGCCGCAGCCGTCTTCGGACTGGTCTACGTCGGTGTCTTGTTCAGCTTCCTGATCCAACTGCGACTGATGTGGGGCATCGGCGCGCTGGCGTCGCTGATTATCGTCGTCAAGATGGGCGACACGGGTGCCTATACGGTCGGCCGACTGATCGGACGCCACAAGATGGCGCCGGTGCTCAGCCCGGGCAAGACGATCGAAGGCGCACTCGGGGCGTTGGCCTTCGCGTGCCTCGGGGCTTGGGCAACCTTCCAGTGGCTCGTTCCCGCGCTGAACACCGTCGAAGGCCATGTCGGATCGAGCTGGGGGTGGTTGCCGTTCGGACTGCTGGTGGGGCTGACCGGACTGTTCGGCGATCTGGCCGAGTCGTTGATCAAACGGGACGCCGGCTGCAAGGACTCCAGCCGATGGCTGCCGGGCTTCGGCGGCGTGTTGGATATCCTCGATTCGATCCTGCTGGCCGCCCCGGTCGCGTGGCTGTGCTGGGCCTTGAACTTGGTTTGATTGCGGCAAATGCGTACGATGGGCCTCCGAGCCCGTCGAAAAGTCGAGCTCCCCTGGATTCGACGGGCTCGGAGGCCCATCGTACGGATTGTTTCCGAATGATTCACAACCTCGGAGCGAACAACGACTCTCAACGATCGCGTCGTCCTGCGAGCCGGTGTCGGTAGGCGTCGGCGATAACGGCGACGATGATGACGGCGCCGGTGACGAGCCGTTTGGTCGGATCTTCGGCGCCGATCGAGGCCAGTCCGCTCTCCAGTACGGCGATGATCAGGACGCCGAAGAAGCTGTTGATGACCGAGCCGCGACCGCCCATCAGGCTCGTCCCGCCGATGACCACCGCGGCGATGGCCGACAGTTCCAAGCCCACGCCCGCATTGGGATCGGCCGTCGCCATTCGCGAGGTCTGGAACCAGCCACCCAAACCGGCCATCAGGCCGGCCATGGCGAACACGATCACCTTGATTCGCCGCGGGTCGATACCCGAGAGTCGGGCCGCCTGCTCGTTCGCACCCACGGCAATCACGTAGCGTCCGAAACGCGTGCGAGTGAGCGTGAACTGCCCGAGCAACACGACGAGGAGCGCCAGGACGAAGGCGGGCGAAAGGCCGATACCCGCCATCGGGGTGGCGACCGGTTCGATGGCAACTCCGATGAACTTGGTTTCGCTATGCGTGACCAGATAAGCGCCGCCTCGGATCATCTCCAACATTCCCAACGTGACGATGAATGAGGGGATGGCCCAACGCACGGTGATCAGGCCGTTGACCAGCCCGCAGCCGAGTCCGGCCGCCAGACACAACGCCACGGCCAGCGGCATCGACCAACCCCAATCGACCATCGCCACGCCGAGCACGGCCCCGCAGAACGCCATCACCGACCCGACCGACAGATCGATTCCGGCAACGACCAGCACGAACGTCATCCCCGCGGCGATGACCGCCAGCGTGGGAACCTGGTTCGCCAGCATCGAGAACGTTTCGGCCGACAGGAAGCGCTCGCTCTTGAGCGAGAAGAAGACGATCAGGACGCCCAGCACGCCGAGCAAGCCCAGGTAATCGGCCATGAGCCGCACGATTCGGCGGAAGCGATCGCGATTGATTGGCGGTAGTTCGTCGGACATAGGCTCTCTACGCCATCGTCGTTTAGCGGCCGGGCTTGCCCGGCGCGTTTCGAATTATCCTCGTCGCCAAGAACGCACGGGGCAAGCCCCGCCGCTAAACACGCTTGTGCTGTCACACTACGGTGCCTGTTCGCCGTTCGTCTTCTCGGCGGTGATCAGATCGACGGGCGTCTGCTTATCTTTCGGCATTTCCCCTTTTGCGAGGATTTGCAGGGCAAAGTCGATGCCGTAAGCGGCCAGTTGGTCGCCGTGCTGATCGGCTGTGGCCAACACGCGTCCTTCCTCGAGCATTTGCCGAATGGCCGAGATGTTGTCGAACCCCACGATGGCAATCTCTCCGGTCTTGCCGGCCGCCTTGACCGCCGCGACCGCTCCCAGTGCCATACCGTCGTTGCTACAGAGGATAGCCTTCAGATCAGGGTTTGCGATAATCATGGCCGCGGCGACCGTGTTCGCCACGGTCATTTCCCATTGCCCGCTCTGCACGTCGACGACCTTCATGCCGGCGTCTTGCATGGCCTGCTTGAATCCCGCGAGTCGCTGCTGGGCGTTGAAGGCGGTCGGGATGCCTTCGAGAATCGCGACCGGATCACCCGGCTCGAGATGCCCCGCCAGGTACTCGCCCACCACTCGGGCGCCTTCGCGGTTGTCGGGCCCGACGAACGGGATCGATAGATTCGACTGGGCCAACACGTCGGCATCGAACCGATTGTCGATATTCACGACCACGATCCCCTTCTCGATCGCCCGCTTGCAGACGGTCACCAGGGCCTTGGAATCGGCCGGGGCAATCACGATCGCGTCGACCCGCTCGGCGATCATCTGTTCGACCAGCCGCATTTGCTGATTCAGATCGCGCTCGTCCTTGGTGCC
>JAZFUB010000019.1:0-3286 GCA_036447015.1 Thermoguttaceae bacterium
CGGTTGTTTGCTGCCGGTTTGCGAGATTTCGTTTGCGGCTGACGTTTCTTGCTTGCGCTCCTTGCACGACTCATGGCCAGACTCCTTTCTGACTGGATCATATCCAGTTGGGTGGAATGGGGAGTCTGGCCCTTTCTCATATCCTCCGATTGGTGAAAACCCCAGTTTTCCCGAGAAAAAGTCCTTCACGGCGTTGCCCTTCGGGGCTTGTTCGATGCCATGAAATCCCGCCGCCCAGCCCATCCTTTTCAAGCACGCCTGCATCTGCGACAATCGAGTCGAACCATTCTTGGAGGAGACTATGCGCGAGACACGAAAGACGGCCCTGGTCACCGGGGCCGGTCGGGGGATCGGGCTGGGGATTGCCAAGAGTTTGGCGGCCGAGGGTTGCGATCTGGCCATCTGCGACATCCACGACGAGCCGACGGTAGCCGATGCCCTGGAGGAGTTGCGACGCCTGGGCGCCGAGGTGCTCTATTGCCGGGCCGACGTGAGCGACCCGGAAGCTCGGGCCACGATGCTCGACGACATTCAAAATCGTTTCGGACGGCTGAACATCCTGGTAAACAATGCGGGCGTGGCCCCGAAGGTGCGTGCCGACATCCTCGACGCCACCGAGGAGAGTTTCGAGCGGCTGATCCATATCAACTTGCAAGGGCCCTACTTCCTCACCCAGGCGGCAGCCAACTGGATGATCCGGCAGCGCGAGCAGGACGGCACGTTTGCGGCGCACATCGTCAACATCAGTTCCGTTTCGGCGACGATGGTCTCGACCGCTCGGGGCGAGTACTGCATCTCGAAAGCGGCCGTCAGCATGGCGACGCAACTTTGGGCCGCTCGGCTTGGCGAGTTCGATATTCCCGTCTATGAAATCCGCCCGGGAATCATCAAAACGCCGATGACGGCCCCCGTCCAGCAGAAGTACGACAAGCTGATTGGCGAAGGGATCATGGTCCAGTCGCGATGGGGCCTGCCCGAGGACATCGGCCGGGCGGTGGCTATGCTAGTGCGCGGCGATTTGGCCTATTCGACCGGTCAGGTGATTATGGTCGACGGCGGTTTGACGTTGCCGCGGCTTTAGTGAGGTCAGTCGAACTGTGAAGCAAGAAAGGTAAGACATGCGTCAAGAGACCGTAAGCGTTACCGGCCCGAGCGGCGAGAGCGCCGCGCTGCCTTTGACATTCGTCCATACGCTGGTCCTCGGTAGCGGTGCGGCCGGACTGAACGCGGCGGTTCAACTCCATGCGGGCGGTGTGGAGGACTTGCTGATCGTCACCGAAGGGCTCCAGATGGGCACGTCGATCAACACCGGCAGCGACAAGCAGACCTATTACAAGCTGGCGATGTGCGGCGACGATACGGACGCACCGCAGATCATGGCCGAAACGTACTTCGCCGGCGGCAGCATGCACGGCGACCTGGCCCTGACCGAAGCCAGTCTTTCGCCGCGGGCGTTCATCAACCTGGTGAACTTGGGCGTTCCCTTTCCTCGCGATCCGTACGGCCAATTCATCGGCTACAAGACCGACCACGACCCGCGCCAGCGAGCCACGTCGATCGGCCCCTATACGTCGCGCGAGATGTGCCGCGCGTTGATCCGGCAGGTCAAGCGGCTGGGAATCCCGATCCGCGAGAATCGCAACGCCGTGCAGTTGTTGACTTGCGACGGACCGGGCGAGGGCGAGCGGCGGGCGGCCGGTGCCATCCTGGTCGACGACGACGGTTCGCTCGAAGCGATCGGGGCTGAGAACGTCGTCTTTGCCGTCGGCGGACCCGGCGGGCTCTACAAGACGAGCGTTTATCCGCAGGTCCATACCGGCGCCATCGGGCTGGGGTTGATGGCCGGCGCCGAGGCCCAAAACCTGCCCGAGTCGCAATACGGCATGGCTTCGATCAAGTTCCGATGGAACGTCTCCGGAACGTTCATGCAGGTCGTCCCGCGATTCATGAGCACGGCCGCCGACGGCGCGAGCGACGAGCGCGAGTTCTTGCCCGACTATTTCGATTCGCCGGGCGAAATGAACTCGCAAGTGTTCCTCAAAGGCTACCAATGGCCGTTCGACTCTCGCAAGGTCGTCGGCGGGTCGTCGATCGTCGATATCCTGGTCTACATCGAAACGGTGCTCAACGGCCGTCGCGTATTCCTCGATTTCCGCCGCAATCCCGACGGATTCACGTTCGATGGCCTGAGCGAGGAGGCCCTGGAATACCTGACGAAATCCGAAGCACTGCTCGATACACCGATCGAGCGGTTGCGAAAGATGAATCCCGGGGCGATCGAACTCTACGCAGACCATGAGATCGACATCACCGTCGAACCGTTGGAAATCGCCGTCTGTGCCCAGCACAACAACGGCGGACTGGCCGGCAATCACTGGTGGGAATCGGCCAACATCAAGCACCTCTTTCCCGTGGGCGAGGTCAACGGTTCGCACGGCGTCTATCGGCCGGGCGGATCGGCGCTGAACTCCGGCCAGGTCGGTTCCTTCCGAGCGGCCGAGTTCATCGCCAATCGCTATGCCGACTGGGAGGTCGGCGAAGAGACGATCCGCAGCGCCGCGTCCTCCGCCATGTCGAGCCTTTTGGCCTGGATCGAAAAGTGCAACACGTCGGATTCGTCCTGGCAGGAACATCGCGAACAATTCCAGCAGCGGATGTCTAGGGCGGGTGCCCACATTCGCTCGCTCGATCGACTGCAGAAGGCGGTCCGAGAGGCATGGCAGCAGACCAAGGATCTCGAAACGTCCGGCTGTCGCTATGCCACGGGCGCCGAATTGAAAGAGTCGTTACGAAATCGACACCTCTGTTTCGCACACGCCGTTTATCTCGAGGCGGTCCTCTTCATGCTCCAAAGCGGCGTGGGAAGCCGTGGGTCGGCCATGGTCGTCGATCCCGACGGCACTCGCGTGCACGACCGGTTGGACGAAAGTTGGCGAATCGCCGCCGAGAACAGCGAGTTTCGCGAGAAGGTCCAAGAGACGCTCGCACGCGACGACGGCACGGTGGAGAACCGCTGGGTCCCACGTCGCCCGATTCCAGAGAGCGACCTCTGGTTCGAAACGGCCTGGGCCCGATTCCGTAGCGGTGAGGTGTACGACACGTGACACCGACCTGCACGATCTGAAAGAACGGCCTGTAGCCGCCCGGACCACAGGTGACCCAACGAGACTCTAACAATGGGGAGTGGACTGATGAGAACCGGACCTTATGTACGATGGGCTCCGCCCGTGTTATGGATCGTCGCCCTCGCACTGCTACTCTTTTCGGACTCCCGTACGGCAGCGGC
>JAZFUB010000020.1:0-11623 GCA_036447015.1 Thermoguttaceae bacterium
CTGGTGGTGCTCGACGAACCGGAGTTTCGTCCCCACGTCATTACCGAGAACTTCTGGCGAGGATGGGAAGCCTATGGCCGTCCGACCCTGGTCAGCTTCAACGGCCGGGGATTCGACATCCCGTTGATGGAGTTGTCGGCGTTCCGTCACGGACTGCAACTGCCCGGGTGGTTTCAGACGGGTACCCGATCGTTCGATCAGCCCCGCTATCGCTACAACACGAAATCGCACCTGGATTTATGCGAGCTGTTGACGAATCACGGCTCGACCCGATTCAACGGCGGGCTGAACCTGGCGGCGAACCTGCTAGGCAAGCCCGGCAAGATGGACGTCCAGGGCGACATGGTTCAGGACATGTACGATGCGGGCCAACTGGCAGAAATCAACGACTATTGCCGTTGCGACGTGCTGGATACCTACTTCGTATTTCTACGCAGCCAGGTGCTCCTTGGCCGGCTGACACTGGAGACCGAGCAACAGATCATCGCCGAGACCAAGCAGTGGCTCACAGAGAAGGCCAACGAGGTGGCCGCCTACCAACTCTATCTCGAGCACTGGGGCGACTGGATCAATCCGTGGCAGAAACAGGTAGAGCAGGCCGTGCCGCAGTAGATGCTGTGGCGGCAAGCAGGGCGACGGGAGGACCGCGCATAATAAAAGCCCGCCACATGTCTGCTAGGCATCGACAGGTAACGGGCTTCCACCGCGGGAATTCGCCTAACGCCTCGTGCGGTGTCCCTGTCAGCGCGCCGGCGGCGAGGCAGCCGCACCAAACGCCTCTGACGTTACTATTATACCCTATAATTTCGCAAAGAGAAGAAAAATCTGGACAGAATTCGCGTTTCTGTGTTCGCTTTCCGTCGCGGTTCAACTCTCGATCGTTGCTCCTGCGTTCGGCTCGCCTTCGTAACGGACCGTCACCGGCAGGGCGACTGCCCAGATCTTTGCGAATCTTCGCAAGGCCGTTCGATTGAAGGCCTCGACATAGGCCGCCGCCTGCTCGACCGACATGGTTCCCTCTTCGGCCGGTTCCACGGCGACGGCCTTCGGCGGCACATCGTGGCAATCTCGCGGCTTCCATCCGTCGTATGCGGCAATCCACACGCGAAATTGGCCCATTCTGTTGCCCCCTCTCCGATCGGCTTGTGTTATTCTCATCATTGGCTCCAAAAAATCGAAGAATTCGCCGCTGGAAACCCTTGACCGGCAGTGTGGAAGATAGTATACAGACGTATATACTTCCTGTCAAGCGGGCAAGAGAACGGCAAGTTGGTTTTTCGGAAGAGATTTCTTGGTGGCACGTCCCTGAGGTACGAAGGGCGTGGCTTCTGCGGATGACACCACGCCCTTCGTACCTCAGGGACGTGCCACCCGACGTTTGTTGAAAAGTGGCTCGAAGGATCAAACTCAGTGCCATGGCCGATTATGTAGCGGAGAACCTGCTGCGACTGATGGCTGCCGAGGGACTTTCCCTTGGACAGGTCGCTCAGCGTGCCGACGTCGACCAGCGGACGGTTCGGGCGATCCTCGGCGGTACGAAGAAACCGCACGCCCGGACGCTCCATCGTTTGGCCAAGGGACTGGCCGTTTCGATCGACGAATTCTTCTTCGATCCGTCCCAATTGCTCCATCGATCGTTCGATCGACAGACCAACCCGGCCGTCGAAGAAGTGATTCAGACCCATCGAGAGCTGTTCGAAGGATGGAGCGAAGCCGACTTCGACGAACTGCACAGCCGTATGGGCTCGGGCGGGGCCTTGACCGCCGAAGGAACACTTGCCGCCGTGGGCGAAATGAATCGGAAACGAGAACTCCACGAAAAACTCGATCTGCTGATGGAAAGCAGCCAGGCCGAGTTGATCGGCGCAGTGATCGATCTGACCTATGGACAGGTGGTCGGCGACGGAAGGGCGGTGGACGACCGAAGGTCAGTGGGCGACGGGCAGGCTACGTCCCGACGATGACCCAACGGTTCTCGTGACAATCGAATGAAACGATCACCTTGGCCGCGGCGGCGAGATTCGGACCAAGCCAGTTCAACGCGGTAACATTCTCGCCGCTGTCGGCCAGATTGCCGGTCGAATAGTCCTTCCACCAGAGTGAGACCGTCCCCGACGCGCCCGCGTTGATGGCCGCATCGGTCTTGCCTTCGGAGATCAGTTTCGCTTGCAGGCAAAGGAGTTCCCAACGGCTCCGCACGGGACTCCAAATGGCATAGCCGAGCGTTCCGGCATGCGAATAGGTGATGCTGCCCGCTCGACCGACGCCCGGCCATTCGGGCGTGGTGATGTAGAGCGTGAATGCCGGCTCGCCGGGGCTGTCGAGCAATCCGACCGTGACGCTCGTATCGCCCGGCATCAGCGTGGCGGCCAGTTCAACGCGCATAATACCCAGCGGCGGGGCGAGAATCTCCCAACGGCCACTCTGGGAGTTGTACCAGGCGTAGCACCGCATGGCGGCACAGAACCTGGGCGTTCCGACGGGAACTCCCGAGCCGTCGCGCATTGCGGTCGGATGGTAGAGCGTGACGTCGGGTGAATTTGCCGTGCCGCCGTACTGATCGCTCGTGTGGTTGAGCCAAACGAGCCGTGCCTCGTCCGTGTAGGGGACGTCCGGCTCCGTCGAGTCGGTCCCGTCGGGATAGACCATCGCCTGGGTCAGCTCGAACAGACCGATCCGCGTCTCTTCGGACGCATCGGCCGATGCGTCGGCACGACCGTCGTCGACGAGACGGTCGACCCGATCCAGCAGCGTCTCTTCATTGCGAGACGGAAGAAAAGAACTGTGCGATTGGGGAACCGTCATCAGCTTGTCGCCTCGAATCGGAAGAGATCGGTGAAATCGGACGATGCATAGGGACGATTGCTGTTCGCGTCGGCCAACTCGTCCCAAGCCGGATCGTCGGCCGGCATGGAACGATAGCCGTGGTTCCAGTCGGGCGATGAAGCACCGGCCACCTTGACCGCCCGTTCGCGAAACGTGTAGCCGATCCGCCAACCGAGTTCCGCCCGGTCCAGCGAGTCGAACCCGAGAAACTCGCGATCGGCAGTCACACCGTCCAGCAGAACCGTCTTTGCGGGCGCGCCGAGAAATGTGCCGCTATTGACCGTGCCTTGGCCGTTGCGAATCGTTTCCCACGGCGGACGAACCACCCGATGCCACGTGACGTGATGCACGATCAGGGGGATGCGAACCGAAGGGGCGGCCTCCGAACTGACGGGCACGGTCGGCTCGTCCTGCCAGGCCAGGCTGTGTGCCGGCAGCCGTATCCGCTCGCCGGCAGAATCCTGTCGATAGCCGAGAAACGTGCCCGGCTCGGTCTCGGGCAGGTCGGGCCGTTCGGTGGGCACCAGCAGTTCGTAGTCGACCGTCACCTTGGCGAAGCCGTTGTAACGATTGAGCCCTTCGGTGAGATCCCCAAACGTTTGCAGGACCAGATCGTCGGTCAGCGGTTCGCATCGGGCACGTATGGCGACCACGCCCGGTTTGTCCGGATATGGGGCCCGGCTCTGTCCGGCGTACTGATAACCGTCGCCTAAGAGCCGTTCGACGACCGATTGCCGATCGTCCCAGGCACAAAGCAACAACCGTTGGGCCGTCATACCCGCCGGCCCATAGGTTTCGACCGGCGACCCGGCAAGTTCTTTGAAAGCGATCGTCATGCGTTTTCCTTCACACTGCGTACCTATTCACGAAGCCCACCGGCTGCGACCGGTGGGACCGAGTTGCGGACAAGCTCGACTCGTGTACTCAGCCGGTCCCACCGATCGCAGTCGGTGGGCTTGGGTTGTGTGTCTGCGCACCTCGAATTCCCGGATGCCCTCTGCAAACAAGCAGTTGCACACGACAATGTCAGCCGACAGTTAGCTCGTCGTGCCGATGACAGCGATTGCATAGTCGACGTCGCCACCGACGGCCGATAACTTGAGATTCTTGTTGCTGGCGTCGACGGTCCACCCGGTTTGCCGATTGCTCAACAACGCGGGGCTGTCCGGCGGGACCTCGATCTGATCGCCGTCGGCGCCGAACGGCTCCGACCACTGGTCGCTCGCCGCATCGCCGACGAGCAACGTCCCGACGCTCGTGCTCCGGCTGACCAAGAGCAGGGCCTTGACCTTCAGCAGCGTGAGGGAATGCGTATCGCCGAGAATCGTACGCGTCAGTGCCGTCAGGTCCAGCGTCGTCGAGTTGCCGCTGGTCAAAGACTGTGCATCGGCGTGCCAGACGGCCTCGGCCTGGTCGTTCCCGTTGCCTTCGAGCAATCGCTCGGCATAGTCGAGCCGCCCGTTGTCGGTCGCCCCGCCCATCCAATTCCAGCCGATCGCCGCTTTAACTTCCGCATTGAAACTCATGCTACACTCCCGATTTCAAATAGACAGTACACTCGAAGTCGATTGTAAATCGCCAGACGCCGTCGTCGCACTGGGTTTCGCCGTCGCCCGTCCGATTCATACTCAGCACGTCGTCGCCGTCGGACAACGCAAAACTCGTGCGATCGAAGGCTACCTTGATCGCGTGCAAGACGGCCGCGCCGGCGTCGTAGTTCTCGTCGAACACTTCGATCCTCATCACGACCAGATCGACGCCCGAGCCGTCGTGATGTCGGGTCAACGGACGCTCGCTCTGCTTCGCAACGACGGCGTACGGCATGGTCGCATCGACGCCCATGCCGGTCACGACACGGGCGACGGGCAACAGGGCATCGAGCGCCGTTGCGGCCGCCCAACGCTGGTGGATCACTTCGGCGAGGTTCATGGCAACGTGCTCCTGCTGGTCGCGTCGATCGTCTGCAATTCGTCGATCCGCTCGGTGCCGTTGGTGCCGCGGATCTGGTAGATCGTACCGTCGGGACCGCGAATCAGATGCGTGTGGTCCAAGGCGACGTCCTCTTCGAGAAAGATCTGATACCGCGAATGGACCTGCCGCGTTCGATGTTGGATATCGACGTCGACGGCCGCCGGTTGGATCCTTGCCCGAACGCCCGTCTTCCAGGTTCGCCAGGTCGGCTCGGTCGCCCCGGCGGGTCCTTTGGCGTAGACGGCCCGAAGGATGGCGACCGTGTCGTCCAGGCCGTAGGCGATCGCCAGGTTGCGTGCGAGACATCGCCAACGCGTCTGCATGGCGGCCCGATGCACTTCGAGGATCGTCCAGCGTCGGGCGTCGGCGTCGACGATCAGGTCGCCCAGCAGTGGAGCCTCGGGCAATTCTTCGACCGGCAGGTGCCAGACGGCATTGCCCGCCGTATAGTGGCCGCCGCTTGAAGGGCTCTTCCAAGTATTGCCGCGATTTCGCGCTTCCGCCTCGTGAACCATGACACTGCGGCGCAAGGCGTGTGCGACGGTCGTTTCCGAGGAGCCGGGCTCCGCACCCCGACGCCGCAACGCGACCGATTCGGTCCCGTCGAGTGCCATGGCGAAGTCGGCTGATGGATCGAAGTTCAACGACATGATCGGGTGTCCGTTGGATGGGTGTTGGCTCGCAAATGGATCAATCGTAGGGTGGGCACCGCCCACCAAAAAACCAAGGGGAACAAGCGAGTTTTGGTGGGCGGTGCCCACCCTACGCCGACAAACGACTACGTATACCCCCTCGAACGAATCTCGAACGGCGTCTCGCCGGCCAACTTGTCGTTGCACCAGTCGATGGTCGATCGAAGTTGCTGCAAGTAATCGCTCCAGGCGATCTTCTGTCCGTCGAGTTCATAGCTCGGTTTCGGCTCGGCCGTGATCTCGGCGATTCGAGCCAAGGTCTGTGTCTTGATCGTGGCAATCTGCTGCGCGTCGCTGGGCATGGTTCACCTCAGAGAACGTTGATTCGGAATCGGGCGAGAATCACCTGGCCGACGGCCGGCGTGAGTCGATATTCGACCAGGTAACGCCGTCCGGCGATCGCAAAGGCCGGGTTGGTGGACACGTCCGGAATATGCCGGAAGTTGTACCCCGTCGCATCGACCGTCCAGAGTGCGTCCGTCTGAAGCGACTGGAAAACGACGTCGGCCACGGTCAGACTGACGTCGGTATGGCCGGCAACGGCGGTCCGGGCATCGGCGTCCTGATCGTCCAACAGGTAGATGCTGTATTGGATCGAGGCGACGTCGGCCCGAATGATGTTCGCGGCGTCGGCTCCGACGATCCGCGCCATGAGCGTGACGGTGCCGTTCTTCATCGCCGTGCCGTGTAGGTCTGCTGCTTCGGCCATGTCAGTTCGCCCTCCCATCGACTTCGCCGGCCACGATGCCGGTATGGAATGTGGATCCTTCGGCCGCTCCGGTACAGAACGTTTGTCCGGCAACGACGCGATACGGTGGCCCGGCCGTCGGGTTGAACGAGGATGTTCGGCCAAGCAGTTTTCGCAGGTAATCGAACCAGCCGGCAGCCATGTCAACTCACCCCATCGATTGGGTATGCGTTCGGGTCGGTTGTGTACGCCAACTGGGCGAACTCGGTCGTGTCATCCGTCCGATAGACGGTAATCTTTCCCGAGTTGTCGCGCGTGTTGCTGTGCATGGCCATCAGCACCATGCCACAGAGCGAGTCGACCGGTGCGGCGGCCTCGATCTGGTCGAGATCGATCAGCAACGGGGCGATTCCGATGTCCAACGGGTCGTAAGCGACGACCCGGACCGAATCGCCCGGCGTATCGGCCGTATTGGCCGACTTGTATCGGGTGTGGAGTTCTCGGCCGGTCGTATCCACGGTCGCTTGCATCAGATCGGCGTAGTAGCGGCCGCTGCCGATGTGGGTGAGCGTGCCGATGCCCGCATCGGTCCAGGTCATGCCGGTCGTCGTGCCGTCGGCGAGGCCCGCATCTCCGGTTGCCGTACCGGAAGGCTCCGTGGCAGTGGCGGTCCCGCTCGCCCCGCCCAGCGGCGTGTAGGTGCCCGGTATCGTGCTCGCATTGCGCTCCCAATACGCTCCGACGATCGCCTGATTCGGCGCGGTCGACGTGATATAGCAGTATCCCGAGTCGTTGTACCAGATCCAGTAGGTGCCGTTGTAGTAAGCTCCGACACCGAAGTTGTCGTAGACGTAGAGATACGTGCCGTCGGCAGCGGTGCCTCCGGTGACGACGACCTTCGACGGTGCGGGACTGAGCGTGGTGGGGACGCTTCCACTTCCCCACCAGTAGTCCGCGCTGCTGCTTCCACCGACCGTGTCGCTGAGATACCAATAGACGGTTCCGTCGGCATCACGCTGCCACAGATAGTAACCGGCCGTGGAATCGTAGTAGGTCGGCAGGTCTTCGTTGGCAGCCGATTGCATCGCGTACGTGTCGGTGCCGGTCACGTCGGGCGAGAGCGTGCCGGTGACGGAGAAGTTCAGCAGTCCCGTATAGGTCCGCTGCGGCTGCCCGCCGCCTTCGGACGTTTCCGGTGTGATGCCGTCGATTGCGTCGCGCAGATCGAACGCAATACGACGTCTTTCCGCGGTACTCTCGTTGATTTGAATCAACTTCATCGATTTCCTCGCAAGATGAATTGGTGAAACCACCAGCGGCGACCGTTCGGCGTTTCGGTGCCGAACGACACCTCGTGGTCGGGCTCGGTCACGTTGGCGTGGACGAACTTCGTATAGGCGGCCAGGTTGCCCGAGGGTGAGGCCGTCGTCAGGATACGGACCTCTTCGATCACGCCGTCCCATTTGCCGGAATCCCATTTGCCGCTTATCCAGACGTCATTTGCGCTGCCCCTAATCTCCGCATCCGGGGCGTCCATCGAACCCTCGTTCGCACCGTTGACGAAGATGTTATGGCCACCAACGGTGTTCCGCTGGTAGCTGCCGAGTACGTGGTACCAGGCACTGTTCGGGAAACTGCTCGCGGCTGAGTCCTCGATTGCGTCGTTGACTTCCAGCCGGATCGTGCCACCGGCTCCGTCTCCGTGATACAACGACCAGTCATCACTGGCGGAATAGTAGTCCTTCGCAATGAGGTTGCCGTAGTTCGTGCCGATGCCGTAGCTCCGCGGATAGCACCACGCTTCCACCACGAACTCATCGATGTTTTCCATATTCGTCTGGTCTGTGATCTGAACGCCGTCCGTGTCCAGAGCGAAATCAAGACCCTTGTGGATCTTGCCGGTAACGCTTGTCGTCCCATTGATGGTGCCCGTGTGGCCGTTGCCTGTCGCATCGGCAGCCGTGCTACCCGTGTCGTCCAAATGCCACACGGCCTCGTAGTTGGTCCAAACGTTGACAGCGTCTTCGCCGTCGCTTGCCGCGGCGTTGCCGTAGTAGACGCGAAGTGTTGTACCACCGGATGCGGCAATCGAGGGAACCTTGACCCAAAACTTCCCGGACGCCGAACCGGCGGCGACGTTGAACTCCAACCGCTCGTACTTCAGCGCGGTCACGCCGTCGTCGAGCGTGAAGCGGAGGTCATGGCCGTCGGTCCGACAGCGGCTGCCGATGTCCGTATCGCCGTCGAGCACGACCAACAGGGGAAAATCGGACAGATTCGCATCGACGTTGGCGTCCTGCACCGTGATCGGTTTGTAATGGCTCCACGCCGAGTGGTCGGGCATCGGAAGGCTTTTGGAGTAGGAGTAGGTATTGGGGTTCGGAGTTCGTGATCGGTGTTTGGGAAACTCTGTTTGGGAAACTCTGTTTGGCAAACTGCCGTCTTGCAGTGGGCGACCGAGACACGGCAAAGCGATGCTCGGAGATTCGGGCGGGACTTCGCTTTGATCGAGCCGCCGGCCGCCCACCATGCGTTTTCAACACGCGGTTCGTCCGCCTTACGAGCCGTCGCCGAGACTCTTGGCGACGAATCGCGGATTGATCGCGGCGGCCGCACCACGCTCGCTCGCCTTGAAGCGGACGACGATGTCCTGGTTGAACTCCGCCTCGCTGTGGGTCGGCGATTGGGTGACCGTGATCGGCCAGTTTTCCATGTAGGCGAACGCCTTCTTGAAGTCGCCGATGAACCACCACTTCTTGGCCGCATCCGACGTTTCGCCCGACGCCACGACACGCCGATAGGCCAGCCGGCTTTCCACCACGCGATAGTTCCCCAGCGGATTGGCGACCGTCGTGTCCGTCTCGGCCCCCGAGGCCGTATAGGTCAACTCGGCCGCGTTGAAGATGCGATGGGCCGCGTGGCGATAGGCGGGCATCACCAGTACGGTGGTCGCCTTGACCAGAACCGGTTCGCCCGTGTTCGGATCGAGAATATCGGCGAAGAGTTGCTCTGCCGCGTCGATGTCGGTCCAATCGACCAGTTCCTCGGTCGTGACGTTGGTCCACGGTCCGCTGTCGGCGGCCGCATAGTACGTGTTGTAATCGGTGCCCTTCCACTTGTAGTTGTTCGTGGCCCCGATCAGCAGGTCGATCAGCCGCTTCTCCTTGTTCAGGCCGAGGATCTCGCCCACTTCGGCCGCACGTTGCAGCACGAGATGGGTCCGATCGAAGAAGATCGCCTCGCGAGTAACGGGCACAATGAAGCCCCGTTTGGTCGTTTGCGGCGTTTCGATGTAGTCCTCCGAGAACCCGAGATTCGGATAGGGCATACCGGGGCGCACTTCGGCCACCTCGTCGCTGACCCGTCCGATGCCGGGAATTTTTTCGCCGTCGAGCCGCGTCGGGATCGTATCGACCAGTTTCGAGACGACGAACGCCTCCTGTTGATAGGCGGCCATGATCTTCGAGCGAACCACCTGGCCGGTGATGTTCGAGAAGGCCGTCACGTCGACGCCCTCGCCCGCCTCGAGTAGTGCGACGCCGCCATCGCGGGGATCCATCTGCCGGAGCCTTGCACCGCCGAGTGTTGCCTCGGCGATTTCCCGAATGCTGAAGTCCTCGGGCTTGAGGTGCCCTTGTTCGAGGGCTTCGTTGAGGTGCGTGACCGTCGCCTCCGCACCGTTGCGGTCGTACATCCGCTTCAATTCACGATATTTGATCGCTCTCACAAGTCGTATCTCCTGTTTTGTTTGTTGTCATAGACTCTGCATACCGATCCTTCCAAGCCCACCGGCTGCGACCGGTGGGACCTGGCCTACGTTTGCAACGTGCTTCTACACGCCGCTTCGGCTGGTGCCTTCGACGCCGCCGGTCATCATGGTCGAGAGAACGCTGACCAGCACACTGGTCGTGGCGCTCGATTCGCGCCGCGCCACCCGGGCAACGGCATATTGGCTGGCCGAGACCGCATCGACCTGCTGGTCGAGCAGTGCCGTGCCGCCGGAGTCCTCATCCACGCCGACCAGGTCGCCCAACTCGAACGTCCCGCTGGGACAATCGAATTCGAACACGCCGGTCGTGGCCACGCGAATCGGCGTCGTATCGCCGGCCACGCTTCGTTGCATCGCCACGCCGAGGAAGTTGTCGGCAAGCGTGTCTTGGTTGCCCGTCTCGGTCCCCTGGTCGGCTTGGCTCGACGCCGGCTTCGCGTCGTCCGTGTCCAACCAGAGAAAATCGCCGATTTCGATCACGGTCGCCGAATCGACGGCCGCAACAACGGGATTCGTATCCCCATACCTCCAACGCATCTTGTCGCTCATGTCGTGCTTCTTTCGTAAATAGGGGGTGTAAGTTCTTGTCTGTATCAGGTAATCGCGTCGACGAACGCCCGGGTGTCCGGCCCGCCGATCGCGTCGACGAGATACTGGTCTCGCGAACAGGGCTTCGCATCGTCGGTGCTGCTGAGATGGCTAACCAGTGCGGCCCGTTCCTCGATGGCATCGCGGATGGTCCGTTCGTCGTCGGCCGCCAAGAGCGACTGCAGGAACCGATCGGTGACGATCGAGCGGCTCTGCGGGTCGTCCGCTTCGGGATCGGGGAGGTGAAACTCGCGAAGCAGCCGCCGAATGAGCGTCTGTTTCTGCTGAACCGATTCCAGTGCCGTCAGGCGCCGGACCTCAGAGCGCAGACGATCGATTTCGGCCGTGTGCTCTTCGAGCAGCGCCTTGACCGCTACGGGATGGTCGCGGCGCAGATCGTCGGGTGAAAGCGTCGTGTCGCTTTGGGGCGTGTAGTCCGATCCATGGCCGTTGACGTGCGACTCGAACAGTCCTCGCGTGGTGGCCGGATCGGCGACCAAGTCGACGCTTTGGACCTTGGTGATGGCTTCGACGACGATGTCTTGGCCGCGGCGTGCGATGCGTGCCTGCACGTTGTGCGAGAAGCCCACGTGACGCGGCTCGTGTTGGGCGTCCCAGGCGAGTTGCTCGGCCAGTGCGTGCTTCGGATTGTAATGGAAATCGCCAAAGAGCCCCTCGCCCGGGCGAAGGGCGACGTTGCGGATCGATCCGATTCGGTCCTGATAGTCGCGAGGGCCGCCCGGATTGCCCTTCGGGTGGTTGACGTTGACCTTGGCGTTTTCGTAGAGCGCGGCCGCCTCGGAAAGTGCCTCGGGCAGATAGGTTCGACCATTGCGCGAGGTCAGCCCGAGGATTTTCACCCCCCGGATCACTCCCGCTTGGGCGTCGACCTGCATCGATACGCCGCGTGAATCGACGAACTCTTGGAGCGTTTCGGTCATGCGTTTTCCTTCCTCCGGTTTACTTGCGTGTTGGCTGACACCAGAAAGTGCAAACCACAAAAAAAGCCCACGGAAGACCAATGAGGTCTTCGGTGGGCTCTGGGAGATACCTCCGTCGGCGGAGGCTCTCTCGGATACCGACTCAAAT
>JAZFUB010000021.1:0-6495 GCA_036447015.1 Thermoguttaceae bacterium
GAAATCCGCACACTGAACATACGCATCGCGGACGTCGAAGGAGGTGATCTCTCGGCAAGCGATGCGGTGGGCCTGCGAGACCGGCGACTGATGGCCCTGGAGAAGTTGGCCGAATTGGTAGACATCCGCGTCAAGGAACAACCCAACAGCACGGTGGTCGTCTACTTGGGCGGCGACTTCCTCGTCTTTGGTGGAATTTCCCAAGAGGTCGAAGTCGTATTCGACAGCGACCGCGGGCTCACGATTGCCAATATCCACTTTGCCGTCACCGACTCGCCGATCAATCCCGCAGCCGGCGAGCTACGTGGACTGCTCGATACGCGCGACGACGTCATGGCCGGCTTCCTCGACTCACTCGACGATTTCTCCAGGACGCTTGGCTTCGAGTTCAATAAGTTGTATTCGGGCGGCCAGGGGCTTAGCGGTTTTCAGGAGATGACCAGCGAGTTCGCCGTCGACGACGTCGACGAGCCGTTGGATCAGGTCGGCCTGGAATTCACGCCCGTCAACGGCTCGTTCCAGATCATGGTGCGCAGCAAGGAGACGGGACAGACCAACACGACGGACATCCTCGTCGATCTCAATGGCCTGGGCGACGATATGACGCTCAACGAGCCCGACTCCGATTCCCTCGTGGCCGCATTGAACGCCATCGACGGCATTACGGCCACTGTGACCAGCGATCGCAGGCTGACGATCCGCAGCGACTCGCCCGATTCGGAATTCGCGTTCGGCGACGACACCAGTGGTCTTCTGGCGGCATTGGGATTGAACACGTTCTTCACGGGAACGTCGGCGAGAAACATCGGCGTCAACGCGCAGTTGGAGGCCGACCCGGCCAAGTTCGCCGCCAGCCGCGGGGGCATCGGCGCCGACACGGAGAATGCGGTCGATCTGGCGGTTTTCCTCGACCGCCCGATCGAATCGCAAAACAACGCGTCGCTTGCCGTGCTCTACGACAGCCTCATCAGCGAGAACACGCAGGCCGCGGCCATCTCTCGGGCCGTCGCCGACGGGGCTCGGGCCTTCGAACAGACCCTGCGGGGACAGAAGGTCGCCACTAGCGGCGTCAGCCTGGACGAGGAGGCCATTCGGCTGATGGCATTTCAGCGATCCTACCAGGCCTCTGCCAGGTACATCGCCGTGCTGAACGAGTTGTTCGGAATCCTTGTAAACCTGTAACGTCAACACACTACCCCAACAACACCCTCTTACGATTCGCAGCCATGGGCTCAGTCATCGGCATCCCGACCACCAGGGTCAGCGACCAGTTCGTTCGCCAACGTCTGTCGAACCAGGTGCGGTCGGATCAACTCGATCTGTTTCGCATCCAGATGCAGCTGAGCACGGGCCGGCGGTTTCTGGTGCCGAGCGAGGACTCGACGGCCGCCGCCCGCGTGATCAGTTTGCAGCGTCTCTTGGAACGCAAGGACCAGGTGCAAAGCAACCTGCTTACGAACCAATCGTACCTGATGGCAACCGATACGGCGTTGTCGTCGATCTCGAACAGCATGGCCGAGGTTCGTTCGGTCGCCTTGGGGGTGATCGGCACACTCGCTACCGATACGCAGCGCAATGCGGCCGGACAGCAGGTCCGCCAAGTCATCCAGCAACTCATGGACATCGGCAACCAGAAGTTCCGCGGACGCTACCTCTTTGCCGGAGCCCGGACGTCGGTTCGGCCCTTCAGCGAGACCGGCAACGGCATGGTCAGGTATTCGGGCGACGAGGGTAAGTTGTCCAGTTACTCCGACATCGATCTGCTGTTCGAGACGAACCTTCATGGAAACGATGCTTTCGGCGCGATCTCCAATCCCGTTCGCGGCTCCGAGGATATGAATCCGGTCGTGACGTTCAACACGCGACTTGCCGACCTGAACGGCGGACGGGGAGTCACACCCGGCAGTATCTCCATTTCCAGCAGCAGCAGCACCAGCATCATCGATATCAGCAACGCCGAGACCGTCGGCGACGTCGCCGCCCTGATTTACAACAACCCGCCGACAGGCACTGCGTTGCACGTGGAAATCACACCGACGGGGCTGAACCTCGAGTTCGACCCCGTCCTGACCCCACCGGGCCACGTCCTGTCGATTCGCGAGGTCGGCGGCGGTATCACGGCCGGAGAATTGGGCATCCTCGAAGCGGACGGTACGACCAGCCCCATCATCGGCACGGATCTGAATCCGCTTCTCCGCTTGACGACGAAAATCGCCGACACTCTGGGGACACGTGCCCAAGCCGTCGTTCGATCGGTCGGCACGGACAACGATTTCCTTCTCGAAGCCGATGCCACGGGCGAGGAACTCAACGGAGTCACCATTGCCTTTGTCGACGACGGCACGGTCGTCGCCGGCAACGAGACTGTTGCCTACGATCCGGCGACCAAGGCCATTACGGTCACGATTGACGCCGGCCAGACATTGGCCCAGGATGTGATTGCCGCCATCAATCAGGCCCATGGCCAGGGGCTCGTCTCGTTCACCGCCCGATTGGATCCTCTCGACGAACAGCTCGACGGCGTCGGGCAGATCGATCTCGCGGCGACGGCCACCACGGCCTTGGGGTCGACCCCAACGAACATCACGCAAGAGGCGACCGCCGGGTCGCTGACACTCACCAGTTTCGGTGTCGACAATGACATCCTGATCACGGCCAACGAGACCGGACAACAGGCAAGCGACGTCCGCGTCAAATTCGTCGAGGGAGCCGCCCTGGGCGTTGCCTACACACAGGCCACGGCCGTTACTCCGCACACGGTCGTCGTCACTTTGGCTACCGAACCGTGGGACACCGCCTCCGGTGGTTTCACCAACAACGGCCAGGCCTTCCGCATTGCGGCGGCGATCCCGGGTGCCGATTTCAACGGGGTCACGGTCGACATCACGGACGTCAACGCCGGTGCGGCGTCGGTCTCGTACAATCACACGACGGGCGTCATCTCGGCCGCCTTGACTGCCGCCAATTCGACGGTCACCGATCTCGAAGCCCTGATCAACAACGACCCCACGGTCGGTGCCCTGTTTACGATGTCGACGACCTCGGTCGGCGCCTTGAACGTCGCCGTGGCAACCGGTTCGACGTTCGATGGCGTGGACGGTGGGGCGATCGTCAGCACGGCGAACGAAGTGATCGCCGCGATCAACAACCAGATCACCGGGGCCGGTGTGATTGTCACGGCGTCTCTCGCATCGCCCACCGCCACAGGCCTGGGAACCGTCACACCGATGCAGGAATTCGCCCACTATGGTCGGGCCAATGCCGACAACGGACTGCAGTTTCTCGGTCCCGAAGATGCAAGAAAACTTTCGTTCGTCGCGGGAACCCCGGGCGACCCCTTGCAAATCGACCTCGCCACCGACGCACCAACGGTCGGATTCGCATCGACCATTCTCCAGGCCGTCAACGCCAACGCGAGCGTCAGGATCACCGCCAAGAACGCCGGTGCCCAGTACGACGACATCAACGTGACGATCAACGACATCGGCGGTGTCGACGCTTCGCAGGATTACGTGGTGTGGGATCCGGAAGACAAGACGATCACATTCAACATGCGCGTCGCCGGAGCAATCGGCCAGGACGTCGTCGACCTGGTTCAGAATGATCCCAACGGCCAGGTCGCGTCGCTCTTCACGGCCGCGAACTTCGGCAGCGGAGCCGGATCGATCGACGCGGCGATGGCAGGCACGACTTCCGGCGGACTGACCGGCGAAGGTACCGTCATTGTCCGACTGGCTGCCGACGCGAGCGGCGTCCTCACCACAACGGCCCAGGAGTTGATTACGTACTTCAATGCCCCCGCGAACGCTGCCGCTCTGGCTCCGTTGGGAATCACGGTCGCTAACGTCGAAGACAGCAACGGCTCCGGCCTGCTCGCGCCGACGATCAGCGACATCGAGTTCACGACCTCGGGAATCCAACTCGCCGATGCGTTCGCCTCCGGCACCACCTTTGCGGCCAACGGCCTCGACGCCCAACTGCTCGTTACGGCCAAGACTGCGGGCGAAGCCTATGACAACGTGAACGTCGTTTTCGTGGATACGGCTGCCGCCGGAGGTGAGACTTTCGTCTACGCCCCGCCGACTCGAACGCTGACGATCGGGATCGAGGACGGCGTGAGCACGGCCAACCAGGTCATCGCTGCGCTGGCCGCGTACGCCACCATCGACGCGATGTTCTCGATCGCTGCGGTCGGCGCGGGGACGAACGCCGTGACAATCAACGACACAACAACGCTTACCGGAGGCGTCGTCGACAACGGCACCCAGGACGGGGCTGCACTTGCCGGCGGAAAGGATACCGGACCGACCCAATTCGATCTGGAATCCGGGCTGCAAATCGTCAACGGCGAGGAGACCCATACCATCGACCTGAGCCTGGCCGAGACGGTCGAGGATTTACTGAACACGCTGAACATGTCTTCCGCGGGCGTGCTGGCCGAAATCAACGGAAACACGACGGGAATCAACGTCCGCTCGCGGCTCAGCGGCAGCAACTTCATGATCGGCGAAAACGGCGGCCTGACCGCAACCCACCTGGGCCTGCGAACTTTCATCGGGGACACCCGATTGGAAGACCTCAACTTCGGCTATGGCGTGACGGACCACGAGGGGTTGGGGCTGACGGCGTCCACCACTGCCATCCGACCGGGATTGAACAACGATTTGACCATCCGCTCGCTCTATACGGGCACACAATGGAATGATTTCGTCATCCGCTTCGCCGAGAAGGTCCCCGCCGGCGACAACCGAATGATCTACGACGCGGCGGGCAAGACCATCGTCTTCGAGATCGACCCTGCCACGACCACGGCCAACGACATCATCACGCTTTTCGAGAGCAACCCCATTGCAGCCGCCGATTTCCGGATGACTCTAAGTGAACTCGACGGGGCACCCAACGACGGCACGGGACTCCTCATGCCCGACCTGTCCGCCATTGCCACGGCCTCATTCGTCGGCGGTGACAATGACCTGGTCTTCCAGGCACGCGACTCGGGAACCGACTTCAACAACGTCACCATCAGCTTCGTCACGGGAGGAGTGCCGGGCCTCGCCTACGACCGCAATGCCAAGACGATGCAATTCACAATCAACGCGGCAACAACGACCGCCAACAACATCATCACCATGATGATGGCCGATTCCGACGCCATCACCGACTTTCATATCTCATTGGAACCGACCGACGGAACACCCAACAACGGCAACGGGCTGGTGACCAACGCGGTCTCCGTCCTGACCGCCGGCGGCACGACAACTGTCCCCGTCGCCACCCGGTTCGGCGAGACCGGAGCGGTCGATTTCACGATTACGGTGGCCGACGGATCGATGATCGAAATCGACACTTCCGGCATGGACAGGATCTCGGACGTGTTGAATTTGATCAACAGCGTCAGCATCGGCACCGTGCAAGCCAGGCTGGCCACCTACGGCAACGGTATCGAGTTGCTCGACCTGACCACGGGCGGCGGCGTGCTCACGGTCGAAAGAACCGTCGCCAGCCACGTCGCCATCGACCTGGGGCTGATCCCTCCCGGGCAGCAAGACACCGAAAGCGACACGGCCGGCCTGCTGACCGGCTCCGACGTAAACACCATTGAGACCGAGGGGATCTTCACCGCGCTGCTGCGACTCGAACGCGCCTTGCTCACCAACGACAATCTGGAGGTCCAACGAGCCATCGGTACGCTCGATACACAGGTGATCCAAGTCAACTTCGCAAGGGCCGAACTCGGAGCACGCCAACTGGGCCTGGACGTCATGCGCGATCGCTTGGAATCCGAGAACATCGACCTTCGCGAAACCCTGTCGAAGGAATTCGACGTGGACATAGTCGAGGCCATTTCGGCGTTCAGCGGAAGACAGATCGCATTCGAGGCTTCCCTGAAGACGACGGCCCAAATCTTTCAAATGTCGCTGCTGAACTTCCTCTAATAGCGCAGCGGAGTCCAATAAAGGGGGACTGGCTCCGGGCCCGTTTGCGCGAACCCCAAGAGAAACGGCTTGCCGCCCGGTGCCTGTCCCCCTTTATTCAACTCAGCCTTCGAACCGATAGCCGGCTCCGTGGACCGTTCGGATCAGCTTCGGCTCCTTCGGCGAGACTTCGATCCGTTTGCGCAACTGCGAAATGTGCTGGTCGAGCGTGCGGCTGTTGGGCAAATAGTCTTCACCCCAGCAGTCGTTGAAGATCGTGTTGCGGTCGAGCACCTGGCCGCGACGGCGGTGGAAAAGTTCGAGGATCTTCACGTCGCGCAAACTCAGATCGATGGTCTTCTCGCCGCGACGCGCACGCAACTCGCCTGGAAACACCTCCAGGTCGTCCATCCGAAACGACTCGGGCTGCTTTGTCCTCGCGGCGCAGCATCGCCGCGTGACCGCCCGGATCCGCGCCACCACTTCCTTCACGCCGAACGGCTTGACGATGAAATCATCGGCCCCGAGTTCCAGGCCGACCACCTTGTCGATCTCTTCGGACTTCGCACTGATGAAAATA
>JAZFUB010000022.1:0-10880 GCA_036447015.1 Thermoguttaceae bacterium
GTCCGGATCGCAAGCCAGGGATCGTGTTCCTCGGCCAATGCCCGTTGGTAGATCTCTCGGCCGTCGACGAAGATTTTGAGTTGGCGGTCCTGGACGACCAGCCGATAGGTATACCACTCGCCGAACTTTGCGAGCGGTGGATCGATGTCCGCTTTCTTGACGAAATGCTCGTAGATCCACACGTCACATTGGCGGTGATCGTCTTGTGGCGAGAGGGCAAAGTGCAAGGCTGATCCGGCATAGGAGAGGAACATCTCGCGGTGCCCGAACGAGGTCAATTCGCAGGTGACCTCGAAATTGCCCATCAGGGGAACGTTGAAGAAGGAGAAATCGATCCGATGTCCGGCCTGATGGCGAAGTTCCCCGTCGATCAACGCCCAAAGCGGCTCGGGCCATCCTTCGCCCCGGCAGAGCATCGCGTCGAAGAACGTCGGCGACCACCATTTCAACGGCGGATCGACGACGACCTTGGCCGTTTTGTCTCGCACAAGCTGCGCCAGTCGTGCTCGAGCCAGGGCACGTCGCACATGGTGCCCCATGGGACCGGTGATGGCGCCGGCAGTGAACTGTTTCTGTGCCAGGTCTTCCAGCAGATCCTCGGCCACCGAGAGCATCTCGGGGTGCTCCAGCGCGACGGACGCGGCAACGAATTCCGGCCAGCGTTGCCACTTGCCCGCCGAAGCAGGCACATCGGAGGCCAGGGATCGCAGTTGGTCCAGTGCCAGGGTGGCTTCCTTTTCTTGCCCTTGCGACATTTGGATCAGCGCAAGCAGAGCAAGCTTGCCGCGCCGGCTGTGTTCCTCGTCGGGAACAGACGCATCAACCCAAGAGGCCAACGCGTCGAGTTTGCCGAGTTGGCGGGCCACTTCCACCAATTCCAGGGCCGGGGCTTGCAAAACGCCGCCGCGATCCGTCGGCTTGACCGGTGGAGGCGGGTCCAACTGGCTGAAGTCGCCGTACAGACGAATCGTTCCGGGGGTGTCCTTGGGAAAGACCCAGGCAAGGAGATCCTCGTAACGTTGCTGCGGCGGCAACTCGCGTGCCCGGCGGACGACCGCATCGGCATTCCTCGAAAAGTACTCCTCGCCGATCAAGGCCGCCCGGGCGCTGCGGGTTTCGGCACTCTCTCCGGGCACGGCACAGGCCGTCAGATCGTCGAAGAGTTCCGGCGGCAGTTTCTCTGGCCAGTCGCCCGTGAGGACCAGCTTGCGGACCTCGACGGCCGAACGATCCTTGTAGTGAAACAGCCCAAACAGCCGGCTGTTCTCCGGCTCGAATTGGCGTCGGTAGATCTCCTCGTCGTTGAGCCGTAACGTGACGACCTCGTCCTGCAGCGAGACGCTCATCGTGTTCCATTGCCCGGGCTTCAGCGGCAATTGCTCCGGGCCGCGGCGTTCTTCGGCAGCGACAATCGCATTGTCCGGCAACAGTCCGCCGACCTCGCTCGACGGCTTGTCGGTGATCCAGTGCAACTTCACGCCGTCAGGTTCCAACAGAAAGGCGATCCGGCCAAGCGACGGGTGGGCCGTCTTTTCGTTCGGTTCGTAGAGGAATTCGTACGAGACGGTCTCTCCGCTGCGCAAGGGGCGATCGTAGTTGATTGTACTCTGCACGGTGTCGGACGAGTCGGCAACGTGACGGCCGTAGAGTGTGCCTTCTCGTGCGAGCCAATCGTAACCGCTGGAGCTCAGCAGCGTTTTCAGCGGAGATTCCACCAGCCGCCGGTCCACCTTCAGCCGCGTCGGCAATCCCTCGCCGTAGAGCAAGGAAGACCAGCCGTCGAGCCGACCTTCTTGGACCATGTCGACTTGTCGGGGAATCTCCGGATTGCCGGTGATGCGCAGATTGCACCAGACGGCTTGCCGCGCCGCGCTTGCCATCAGGGCCAGCCACGGGCTCTGCCGGGTGGGCTCCTGTTCTTCGTAAATCAGGTGGCCGTTGCACAAGTACCGCACACGCTCGGGACGAACCTGCACGGTCAGGCGATTGTTTCGCGAGTCCCGACGCACGCGACCGGCGCGTTCGATTCGGTCGCGGCCGGAGTACAGGAAAACGCTGGAAAAGGCTGTATTCGGATCGTACAGAACGCCGCCGTAGGCCAGAGAAGCCTCTTGCCAACTGCTGTAGTAGGTGTCACACGAGAATTCGAATTCGCCGACCAGCGGATACGCGAAGAAGAGATAGTCCACCTCCGTGCCGCAAAGATGCATCACGTGTCCTTGCCTGGCCGTCCACCAGGCCCATGGACGACCTTTCAGATTGACGGCCGCCGGGTGCAGACAGACCGGATCCCACAGTGTCAATCCCGACCCGCGGCGCGTTGCGAGATCGCGGTCGCCGTGCCGGCCGGCCAGACCTGCGTTGCGGTCGCGGACCAGGTGCGCAGCCAACGCCCAGTTTTGTGTCCCGGTGGCACGGCGCCACAGGACGTCCACAAGTCGTTCACCAGACGGCCAAAGCGTCTCGTGAGCCGTACTGGCCCGGGCGACCAGATACGGCCAAGCGATCATCTCGCGCCGACTTTGCACGGTCGGCGCCTCTTGCTGGACCTCGGCCAGACGTTTTTCAAGTTCGGGGATCTCGACAACTTCCGCTCGGGCGATCGACACGAGGATCTCCAGGGTATCGGCGCCCGGCAACTCTCTGCCGACTGCGGCTTTGACTGCGGCGTGCAGTTCTTCCAGCTTTCCCGCTTGTCGAGCGGACTCGATCAACAGTTCCGAGAAACTGACGAATCCGGCGCTGCGCGGCCACGCGCCGGCCGACGCGGCCGTCGGCTTCGACTGAAGAAAGGCCGTCGGCGGACATTCGGTAGGAGCGAAAAAGGACACTTCACGTACGCTCTGGTGATCGGCGGTGGGTAGGATCCAGGACTTTAGCAGCGTATAGCGGTCGCCGGCCGGCCTTGCGGCCATCTGCTGCACGATCAGGAGAGCCAGCGGGGAAGGATTTTGCAGACTCGTTTTCTTGAACTTCACGTCGACGAAATCACCCAGAACGGCCAGCGCATCGGCCGTTTCGCCGAGCTGGGCCAATCCCATGCCCACGCCCAACAACTGGTGAAGGTAAAGGCTGCGGCTCGCCGAGCCTGATTGCTTCAGAATCATCTCGCGATAGGTCCGCAACTGAGCCACGCAATGGTCGAATTCTCCGTGCTCGAGCGATCGGCGGATCAACATCATCCGCAGATTGCCGGCAAGTTCTCCCGAGGTGTCGATGTTGAGTCTGCCGGCAATCTGATCGAGGACCGTCACGGCGTTGGCAACGGCGACCCCTTGCTGCAGCGCGGGCATCGCGGCGTGCGTGGCCATTTCGGAAGTCTGTTGCGACGTCGTCGTCTTCAGGCGTTCTGCGAACCAGTCGAGCATCTCGGCGGTCAGTTCAGCGTCGCCGACAGCCACTCCCAGCCTGGCCTCGAGCATTCGGGCCGAGGCCTCGGTGGTCGGTTTCTCACGACGCGATTCAAGTTGCCGACGCAGTTCGTCAGTTCGACCGGCATCGACCGCCCAACTGACCAACAGGGCCCCAATGCTTCGCGGCGGCGTCGTGCTGTTCAAGGTCAGACGGTCTGCGTACACGAAGACGCTTTCGGGACGATGCTCGGGCAAAACGATGCCAAGCAACGCGTCGTAGACTTTTTCCGGGGGAATCCGGTGCTTCTTCCAGAGTTGATCCACGGTTGTGACGGACCGGCACACAGCCCCCTCGTAAGAAGTGGCCTTTTGCGTAGTCGGTTGCAAGGCGATGACCCTTGGTACCGTATAACGGGAGGCAGCCACCGCGACCAGTGCCGTCGGGAGGGTACTTCCTCCCGTTGACGTCTTGATGCTGTTCGGCGGTCCTCCACGTAGGCTTTCGCGCACACAGTCGAGCGACAACTCGGGCAGGTCGTTCTCGGCGGCCAGTTTCGCCAACTCGACGGCTTGCTTGAACGTCGCGATGGAAACAGGTCGAATAGTTTTTGGCCTATCCTTCGGTGGCGTGGCTGAGACGGCCGGCTCGCGACTGCCGATCGCACGGCCAAGCCACGCTTCGAGCAACTGGCGCCAAGCCAGATCGGCGGCCGCAAGGTCCCCCCGATCCAGGGCCCATTGTCCCATTTCCCGCGACATGGCGAGCGCCAACTCCGGCTTGCTCTGACGGCGTGCGGCATCCGCGGCCCGAGCGGCCAGCTTCTCGCCCAGCGGTCGCAGCGCGTCGTCTGTCAGGCACAGCCGGGCAACCAACCAAAGGCCGAGTTGCTCGGCTGCCGCCCGCCTTTCTTTGGACCACAGCTTCTTGCCCGGGGTGAGCGGTTCTAGTGGATTCCGGTCGGCCAACTCGACCAATCGCTGGACGGCCTGCAGCCTTGCTTCGCCCGTTTCCAAGTGGATCGCATGCAACGTGGCCACGACCTGTACCGAGAAATCCTCGGGGCGATTCTCGGCCAACTGCCGAATGGCGGCCTTGGTCTCTTGCAGCACCTCGGGCGTCTTGGCCGCCTTGGCCAGTGCCTCGGCGATAGGGCTGCTGAGGACCGTCTCGTTCGATTTGGTCGGCTCGGCAAGCGTCATCAGGGCCATCGCCGTCCGATCCATTTTCCCCGTATCATCACGCTGTAGCATCTCGGGCAACGCTCGCAACACGACCTCGGGCGTCAGCATCGCGCGAGCCATCTGGAGTTCCTGGTCGATTTGTTGCTGGTATCGCTGTGAACTGCCATAACGCTGGGCGGCCGCTGACACTACCTTGTCGCCGGTCACTTCGCAACAGACTCGAAATGCGTCCAGCGGATAGCCCAACGCACGCAGTTCCTTGGCGATCGGCACACTCTCTCTCAGGCGTTGATAGGCCGCATAGGCCGGATCAGGGTGGTTGATCGTTGAACCGTCCAAGTACTGCAGCACGACCTTCCGCGCATCCGCCTTGCGATCCGCCTTGCGAAGAAGGGCCACCAAACGGATAGCCGTCCCGAGAGCGTAGTTCGTCTGGGCGCGGGGATCCGGATGTTTGAGTCCTTGCTCGTACATTTGCATGGCTAGCGGTTGCAACGACTCGATCGACTCGATCTCCTGGCCGACGATGATTTGAGCGTACCACGACATGGGAACCGCGTCCTCCCTCAGCAGTTCCGCCAGCAGCGTCTTGACCCGATCGACGTTTCCGCGGCGGGCCTCGATCAGGATCAAAACCAGGTTGCCGGTCAGCCATTGGGGCGATTTCTCCATTGCCTGCTCGATTTCGGCGTACAGCTCGTCGAATTTGTCTTGTCCCTCGGCCGCATCGAGCAGACGCGAGATATTGCTGGTCGCCTTGGAGGGCCCCAACCGTGAACTCGACCAGGAGACGACTTGCGTGCCGGCCCAAGGGTCGCCTCGGTACGCCGTCACGGTGGACAGTACGGCCAGTCGGGCATAGTCGTAGAAGCGCTTGCTGTTGGGAAGTTGGTTCGGCGGGAAGCTGGAAAGCAACCGGTCTCGCTGGTCGGGGAACGCCTCCCAAACCTTGTCGAAAAACTGCATCCCGACCTCTCGCGTTTCACTCTGTTGCACCAGCATCTGCATAAGGCTCATCAGCCGATAAACATCCTGAAACTTGCGAATGTCGATCTCGCCGAGGATGGTGGCCAACTTGGGCAGTTCCTTCGCTTGCTGGAATTCCCGCAGGATCTGTGGGAGATAGCGAGAAGACGCGGCGGGATCCAACTTCAGCGCCTGTTCGTACTGTTGCAACGCCAGGTCGCGCTGGTTGGCCTGCGAAAGCATCCGGGCCAGCTGGTAACACAGGTTGGCGTTCTTGGGACTCAGTTGGGTCAGCTTCTCGTAGATTTCCCGGGCCTTGTCGTTCTTGTTGCCCATCCGGTAGAAGTCGGCCAGCGTCCGCATCAGTTGGACCGAGTTGGGCGAACGGGCCAGTTGGGCCTCGGTTCGCTCGATCAAGTCGTCCAGCTTGCCCGAGGTCGTCAGAACCTGCATCGCTTGCCGGCGCATGGAGTCGGTGTCGTTAGGTGGCCTGCCGGGCATGGCGGGCGTCGGCGGACGCCGCAGGATCTGATGGGCCACTTGTACGGCCAGGTCCAACTTGTCCTGCCGTTGGTACTCGATCATGATCGAGACGAGTTGATTCGCATTACGGCCGGCGCGTTGTTGAGCACGCCGCAACATGGCCTCGGCCATCTCGTTCAGGCCCAATTGTTGCATTTGCGGGACCAGTTGAAGCTGCTCCTCAGTGCGCAGTTGCAGGCCGAAGAGCCGCTCGGCCGCCTTGCGAGCCCGATCCGTCTCGCCCACGGCGGAGGCCGCCGTCAACACGGCCATCTCGCGCCGCAAAACGGCCGATTGGTTGAGGGTCTGGATTCCATCGAGCACCTCCAACGCCGCCTGGGGATCCTCCAGCATCGTGTATATCCGGGCCAATTCGAACGCCAACTCGTTCGTATCGGAAGCCAGTTCGACGGCCTGCCGAAGATTCTCGACCGCAGTTTCCTGATCGTCGTTCCACCAGTACAGGTAGCTCAATCCCAGTCGCAGCATCACCCGTTGCCGGTTATCGGCCTGCTCCAAACGTTGCTCGAAATGCGTAGCCACTTCGTCGAGCCGATCGGCCTGGTCGAAGATCTCGTACGTGCTGCGCAACAGCGAGATGGTCCCTGCATCGTAGTAGGAGTTGGGAGTCGGATACTGGAGCTGAATCGATTGAAAACTGCCGCTAGGAGAAACGACTTGATAACGCTGCACACTCCCCACCTGACGCCAGTTCTGTTGCCGGGACGCTTGCGTCGACTTCTTCGTCTCTGCCAGACACATCTCGACGTAACGGTCGAAGACGTGAAGGATCTTGTCGTACGCTTCGTCGGCCGCCAGCTTCGGCATCGCCTGCATCAGCGTGTAGTGCATATTGCGCACCGAGTAGCCGGCCGGCGTCGATGCATTGGACTTCGTGGCGAGTTTCTCCATGAGATCGAGCACCATGTCGATGTCGCCGCGCGCGCTGGCCAAACTCAACACGGCGGCAACGGCCATGGGCTCCTCTGCCTTCTCGACGGCCTCGCGGTAGACGGCCTGCTCCTGTTCGGTACGGCCGGCCCGTTTCAGCTCGGTCAGCACGGCGGACAATCCGATGCTACCGTAGGGCCCCGGTTGCGAGTCCGTGTTGCGATAGTAGCCCATCATGCGATCCAACTCGTCATCGCTGAGCGGCGGCGTGTTGTCGGCCGGCTGCTGGATTCCGCCGAGGTAGGAGACCTGATTGGTTTGCACGCTGCGCATTGTCAGCGAATAGAGATACAACTGTTGGCTCTGCAAATCACCATCTCGAACCAATCGTTTGGCCGTTTCGTAGATCTGATCCTGCCGGTTGTTGACCAACTGCAGGTAGAGCGTGTCCGACAGAAGCCGCGAGTTGGCTTCGGCCTCATCCAGGTTCTCATACTTCGCTAGAAACTCTTCTTCCTTGTCCTGCTGCCGGGCCAACTTCAACAGCCATCCCAGGGCGGCCATCCGTGCCTGGCCGAAGTCGCCGGGCCCCCAACTTGTTCGGGAACGACCCGGCGAAGAGGAATACCCGTAAGGGTAGTTGGAATCCAGTTCGGCCGCGCGGCGGATTTCATGGGACACCGAAAGCCGCTGCAACCAGGACGGTTGCTGCTGCTGGGAGTAGACCGAAGTACGCGAACGCGTTGTGGTCGTCAATGACAGCGGGCCGGGCCTGCTCGAAGCCAAGGCCTTGGCCTTGATGCCCTTCTCATCGTCCGAGAGCGTCAGGTCGAGGATTTGCTGAAAGCATTGGCGGGCCGGATCGTTCTGCTCACTCTTGGCCAGGGCGACCCCTCGCCGGTAAAGCAGTTCCCAATTGCCCGGATCTTGCCGAAGCGACCGTTCCGTGATGGCCAAGGCGGTTTTGAATCGCGAATAGGCCAGCAGGCTGTCCAACGAAGTCAGCATGCGCCGCGGATCGTCTTCGTCGGAAATCAATTCGGCCCACAGGGCTTCGGATTCCTCCGGGCGACCGGCCTGCAAGTAGAGTTGGGCCAGCCGTCGCTTGCCTTGGCTCTCCGAGGTGATTTCGTTGAGTTGACGTTGGTACTTGATGGCCGTCTCGAAGTCGCCTTCCTGCTCGGCCAGCGAGGAAAGCTGTTGCATCAGGTAGGTATCGCGATCGTTTTCGGCCAACAGGGATTCCAACTCCTCGCGGGCCGTGGTGTAGTCTTGGGCAACCAGATGAACCTGGGCGATGCAAAACGTCGTTTCCCGACGCCGGTTGCCTTGGCGGCGCATCCGCTGAAGCCGGGCCAGCAAGCGGTCGAACTGCCCGGTTTGCAGGTGTAGTTCGGTCAGATGCGAAATGATCGTAATCTTGCCCTGGATCGCGTCCATCTTTTCCAAGGCCTGCCAATACAGTTCGATGGCGTCGGCCGTCATGAACTGTCGGGCCAGCGCGCCGGCCAGGGTCAACAGGTGCTCGGCGTCGGACGGATTGGACCGAACGGCCCGACGCAACGCGTCCAAGGCATCGTCGGTCTTGCCCAGTCGGAAGCAAAGCTCGGCAAAGAATTGATAGTGTTCGGGACTGCCCGGCGCGGAGGCGATCAAGTCTCGTCCCGCCTGAAGCGCTTCATCGGTGCGTCCGAGGCGAGTTTCGATGCCGGCGAGCTCTTTGAAATACTGGGTTCTGAAGGCGCGGTCGATCGTGGTCAGCTTGCGTTGGGCGTCGGCCGCCTCGACAAGACTGCCGTTGCTCTCGAACAACTTGGCGGCCAATCGCCAGGCCGCGATCGATCCTTCGTCCACCGCGATGGCCTTGCGGACCACTGCCGTGGCCCGCAGCAGGTCGTCGGACGCCTGGTAGTATCGTGCCAGCCGGCACCAGCGCTGGGCCGTGGGCTGCTTGTCGGCTTGCAATTCGGCGGCCAGCGCCTGCGTTCTCGCCTCGAGCTGTTCGGCACTTCGATAGTTGTCGATCTGCCGATCCAAGACGATTTCGCGCTGTTCGAAGCTGTCGGCCAGCCCGGCCACCTGCCGGAGTTGCTCGATTGCATCTTCGAAACGTTCGGCTTTCGAGAGCAGATCGGCATATAGCAGGTTGGTGTGGAAGTCCTCGGCATCGAGCCGGCAAGCTTCCGAAACAGCCCGGATCGCCTCGTCCGGATAGCCGAAACCGTCAAGCACTTCGGCCAAGCGGTTAAGATATTCGGCCGTACGGCGTTTGCCGGCGGCGATTTCCTGCCAGGCGGCCACTGCCTCCTCGGGGCGGTCCAGGCTGTGGTAAAACTGCCCGAGATACTCGTGATACTGTGGCTCATCCGGCGCCAACTCGACCGCTTTGCGATACAGCGCCAAGGCCTCGTCGGTCAACTCCGCCTCGCGTAGCAGGTCGGCGACTCGGGTGGCCGTCAGGGCGTCGCCGGGCCGGGCCTCGGTCAGTCGCTTCCAGACCGCAGCCGCCCGACGTTTGCGATCGGCCGCCGGAAGCGATTTATCTTTGAGGATCAGCAGGCCCCATTGGCGAACGTTGTCGGGATTGTTTTTGTCGGTCTTGTCCAGTTCGGCGTATTGCTCGATCGCCTCACGATACTTTCTTTCGTAAACGAGTTGGTCGATCAACGCCAGTCGCAACTCGGTCTGCTTCGGAGCCAGCCGAATGGCCCGATCGAACCAGGTGCGTGCCTCGGCCGACCGACCTTGCATCGCCAGCGTACGAGCCGCCCGAGTCATGGCGTCGACGTCTTCCGGATGCTTCTCGATCCAGCGCTCGTAATAGGCCGACAGGCCGGCCAGATCTTCTTCCCGTTGATACGACTGCTCGATGCTTTGCCGGACCATGCGAAACAGCCAACTGTCGGGTTTCAACTGCCCCAACAAGGCCTCGAAGTCGGCGATGGCCTCTTGCTTCTTTCCCAGGCGTAACCGGATGTTGGCCGCCTCGATGCGATAGTGGACGCGGCGATAAAGGTCCCCGGTCGTCTTTTCGGCAAGCGTCACGTAACGCTTCAACGCCTCTTCGTACTGCTCTTCCTCGGCCAACGTGACGGCGATTTGCTCCTGGACGCGCTGGTCGTCGGGAAACAGCTTTTCCAGGCGGTTGAAAACCTCGATCGCCTGTTGGTTGTGCCCGGCCCGCTGGTGAAGTCGTCCGAGTGCCTGAAAGATTTCCAACAGATCGGCCGGCTGCGGCTTTCGGTCGATGGCACGCTCCAGCGCCTCGGCCGCCTCGTCTGCTTGACCGGTCAACGTCAGTGCCTGGCCAAGATAGTAAGAGGCTAGGAGATTCTTCAGGGCCGGATCGTTCTGGGCATGGGTCTCTGCCTGGCGAAAGGCTTCGATCGCCTTTGCATCGTTGCCCTGTTTCGACTCGATCAGCCCCAGGATCATCCAGGCCGTGCCATCCTTGGCGTTGTCGGTGGTTCGTTTCCGATAGCGTTCGAGAAGCTGTTGCAGTTTGCCGCTTTCGACGTAATGGCCGTAGATTCGATCCAAGGCCGTCCCGCGGCGAGGGTTTCTTTCGAGAATCAGCAGGAATCGCTCGATGATCTCCTGCTGCGGATCGTCGTCCGCTTGTTGCCCGACGAGCAATACGGGCCAGAGCAACACGGTCGAAGCGCCGGCGAATGTCGGAACGCAGAGTGCCAGTCCCACAAGCATTGCGGGCAGAGCGGGGTGCCGGCCAATCATTGCGGCCTCCTTACTTTGTGCAAATTTCGTCCTTGTGGAGCCTCGTCCTTGTGGAGTCTTGTCAGGCCAGACGGTGTTCCGGCGAGATGAAAAGGGATCAGCCCCACAAGACAGGGGGAATCTCTGTCTGCCTACGATAGTAGGCCAACAGGCAGGTTGTCAAGAGTTTCGACCATTTTCCGCTCGTAGGTTGTGAATCACCGTGTACGATGGGCCTCCGAGCCCGTCGAA